>JADBKO010000002.1 GCA_014896355.1 Bacillota bacterium | reverse complement strand
CGTCACCGGCGGGATATCCAGCGTCGGCACCGCGTTCCGCAGCGCCCAGCTCAGGTAACGGTCATTCGTATAGATGTCCCCCACGGAGCGGCGCGAGGGGAACGTGCCGTAGTTGCTCAGGGCCTTCTGGTTCTGGGCGTTTGTGATGAACCGGGCGAACTCCATCGCCGCCTTGACCCGTTCCTTGTCATTCTGCTTGAACACCACAAACCCACCTACCCCCTCGTGGACCGAAACGGGATGGCCCAGCTTGCCGATGGGATAGTTCGCCACCGCGAAGGGGAACGGCTTGGCCGCCTGCGGCGTGCCCTGGAAACCTTCTTTCTGGCCTTGAAGAGCCTGTTCGAGCTGCCGGATGTAGAACGTCCCCTGGGCCAGCATGGCCAGGTGGCCGTCCGTGAACATCTTCGTCATGTCGGCGTCCTGCGCAGAACCCATGGAAAGCGGCGACACCTTATATTTCTGAACCAGGTCCACCAGTTTCTGCAGCCCCGAGATTCCCTCCGGGGTATTCAGCGCAAACCGGCTGCCGTCGGGCGACAGCAGCTGCCCGCCGTCTGAAAGGAGAATGCCGAACGCCTGGTAGTACCAGGGCTGCATGATGGCGCCGAAGCCATAAACCTGCTGGCCGTTCTTGTCCTTAAACGTCAGCTTCTTGGCTGTCTGAACGAATTCGTCCCAGGTCCAGTTTCCATCCTTGGGAGGCTGGACACCACGCTCTTTGAAAATGTCCAGGTTGAGGTAGATCACGTAGGTCGTGGTGAACCAGGGCCAGCCGTAAATGTGCCCCTGGTAGGTGAACTTCTTGAGGGCGACCGGGTAGTAGTCAGCCTTGTCCTCCGGAGTCAGATACGCGTCGATGGGTTCCAGGATGCCGAACTTGGCCCAGGTGGCCAGCTTGCTGCCGCCAGATGCGATGTCAGGGTATTGATGCGCCATGATGGCCGTGTCCAGTTTCGTAGTGGCGTTGGACCAGTCCAGCTGAGTCAGCTCAATCTTGACGTTCGGATGAGTCTGCTCAAACGCCTGGATCATGGACTTCTGCCAGTAGTAGACATCGCCGTTCACCGGCCAGGTGGGCGTAGACCACCAACTCAGGGTGATCTGCGCGGGCGCTGCCTGGGACAGGCCCCCCGTCCCTGCCAGCACGGCAACCAGTAAAACTGCGACCCCTACAACCAGCCCTAATGGCGCTAGACGCCGCAAGGAACGCTTCATCTCTAGAACCTCCCTTTGCGGGCCGGCCCCTCGCCGGCCAGTCAGGCCCTTTACCAGGGCTTCTTTATGCGTTCTGCGAGGAATATACGACAAACCCTGAAGAAATCCTTTCGATTTGTCGTGGATAGCATAGAAAATTTTTCTTGGGGGCGTCCCACCCAAAGCCTACTGACCCCCGGAGACTGCCGCCTCCACCAGATCAGCCAGACCCTTGCGCCACGGATTAATGCTGCCGCGATCCCTGGACGGGTGCACCCGGTTGGTCAGTAAAATCACGATGCACCCGCTCTCCCGGTCTGCCACCAGGCTGGTGCCCGTGAAGCCGGTATGCCCAAAGGCCTGGTGCTTGGCCAAATTCCCCATGTACCACGATTCGTTGAGTTCCCAACCCAGCCCGTGTGGATCGAAGCCGGCGCCCATCTGATTGCTCAGCATCTGTTCCACGGTCTTCTCTTGCAGGATACGCTGTCCCTGATACGCCCCGCCGTTCAGCAGGGCCTGGGCAAAGATAGCCAGATCGTGCGCCGTGGAAAACAAGCCCGCGTGTCCAGCCACGCCCTCTAAGGCCCAGGCGTTTTCGTCGTGCACTTGTCCCCATACCATGGGCCGGTTCGTCTGGGGTTCGGCCTCCGTCGCGGCACACCACGGCTTGAGAACCGCTGGCGGATTAAACATGGTCTGTGTCAGTCCCAAAGGTCCACAGATGTGTTCCTCGATGTAACGGTCCAACGGGAGTCCAGAAACCTTCTGAACGAGCAACCCCAGGGTGATGTAACCCAGATCGCTATAGAGATACTTCGTGCCCGGAGGGTTTTTTAAAGGGCTGGATAATATCGCCTCAATCCGCGCGCTGGGCGTTGGATAATCCCGGTAAAAAGGCCCCCAATCCGGTAACCCCGACGTATGCGTCAACAGCTGCTCCACAGTGACGGTCTCCTTGCCGTTCGCGGCGAATTCAGGCAGGTACGAGGCCACCGGCTGGTCCAGGGCGATCTTCCCCTGCTCCACCAGCTGCATGACCGCCACGGTGGTGAACATTTTGGTGATCGAAGCCAAGTCGAAAAGCGTCGACTTCGTCATGGGCACTGGGTCAGCGACCGTCTTGCCGTCCGGACCATACAGGTAGGCATCACCGTACGCTTGCCACTTCAGAATGGCACCATTCCGCGCCACGAGCACCACGGCGCCGGGGAACTTGCCCTGTTGAATGCCCGACTGGATCAGCTGGTCAATGGCTTGGGAAACCTCAGGGCTCAAGGCCTGCTGAGGGGTCGCCACGTGTAGCACCGCCTCCGAAGTCGCAGCTGCCTGCCCGCTTGCCATCACAGGGCCCCCCGTACCGAGAACCACGGCCAACGCCAGCGTCCCCACGAAAACTCCGGCCCACCTCAGGAATGGGCTCGTTTGCCTGCTTGCTCTTCCCTGCATTTTCCGTAACCTCCCTTTCTGAAGAGCGCGCCTTGGACGGCTCAACCCCTCCAAGACGTACTTCCGTTCAGAAAGAAGATACGGCGTCTCTGGAAGAAATCCTTCCCGTTTACACCATATTTAGGTCATAACATTTCGCCGAAAGGCCGTCACCCGACCTGGTGTGCGTTCTCCCTCCCCGCCCGGCCCGAGGCGGAACGCCGCTCAGTTCGCCGGATACAAAAGGTAGTGGGCGCGCAGTTGCCGGAAGGCCTGCAGTTGATCCTGCCACCCCGCAGACACCTGGTCCGCATCCTTGCCCGCATCAATGGCCTTGCGCACCCAATCTCCGCCGGTCAATTTGTCGATCCAGTAAGGGTGGACCTTATCCCAGGAATCAAAGCGCCACTGAAATGCAGTTCCATACAGACGGCGTACCTCCACCAGGATCGCCACCGCCGTGCGGACCGGGTCGTAGGCCCCTCGATCTGTCACGTACACCTCGACCCCGTTCACGACCTGACCCTGATACCTGTCAAACGACGGCGTGAAAGACACGGCCCGGAAAGCGACCCCCGGCAGATGGAGGCCGTTCAAAGCGGGTGCCAGGCGCCCGTCCACGTACGGAGCCCCCAGAAGCTGGAAGGGCTTGGTGGTGCCCCGCCCTTCCGAAAGATTCGTCCCTTCGAAAAGACAGTCCCCGGGATACACCACCGCCGTATCCACGGTGGGCATGTTCGGCGAAGGCATCACCCAGGGCAGGCCCGTGTCCTCATAGTACATCCGCCGCTGCCACCCCTCCATGGGGATCACCGTGAGCCGGGCCTTGACCCCTCCGGTCTGCTCTGGCAGGAAGCGGTCGTTGAACAACAGCGCCAGCTCCCCAACGGTCATTCCGTGGCGCTGGGCAATGGGGAAGCGGCCCACAAACGAGCTGTAGGCAGGTTCCAGCACGGGGCCCTGCACAGCCATCCCCCCGATGGGGTTCGGCCGGTCCAGTACCACGAACTGGGTTCCCGTCAACGCCGCAGCTTCCATGGCATCCGACATCGTCCAGATGTAGGTGTAAAAACGCGCCCCCACGTCCTGGATGTCGAAGAGGACCAAATCCACCCGAGCCTGGCGGAAAATCTCGGCAATCTGGTCCCGGTTCTTCCCGTACAGGTCATACACCGGGATACCCGTGAGCGGATCCTTGTAAGAACCTTCGGAACCGCCTGCCTGAGCCGTCCCCCGGAACCCGTGCTCCGGGCCGAAGATGGCGACCAGCTGGACCTTGGGCTTCAGCGCTGCCAGAGCGTCAACATCGCTCTGCAGGTTCGGCAGCACCCCGGTGGGATTGGTGATGATGCCCACCCGCTTCCCCTCCAGAAGCGCCAAGCGCTTTTCCAGCAGCACCTGGATCCCGGGCTTCACCCGGGGGTGAAACCCCAGGCGAGTACCCGCGGGATCGGCCAGCGGCGAGGCATTCCCCGCAGTGGCATCTGCCCCCGCCGCCCAGAGCGCAGCAGCCGCCCCCACAGCCAGGGCCATGATCAGGGCTTTGCCGCCCCAGCGTACAGGCTGGTGCACGACCTGCGAAACCTTGTCACGCAAAACAGCCACCCCCGCATTTGTTCTTCGCCGGACGCGACGAATGCGATAGGCGCTGCCGCCGGCTCAGAGCAGTTCAGCGCCCCTGCTGGGAACGATTATAAGCCCGGCCGCGACCTCCGGCGGCGCCACATAATGGCACTGGCAGGCAGACGATCTCCTGGATCGAACGCCTGCCCAACCCAAACCCACGGCCGCGCCGCGGACCGGGGCCGTCGTCAGGGCCTGTGCTGCAGGTAACGATAGCCACCGCCGTCCCCGTACGATTACCGCCCACGCGACGAATAGGGGTCAAAGGCGTCCCGCAGCCCATCGCCCATGAAGTTGAAGGCCAGCACCGACACGATGATGAACAAGCCAGGCAGCAGCAGCCAGGGATGAGTGGACAAAGCGTCCAGCGTCTGTGCATCCTTCAGCAGCAATCCCCAGCTGGTCATGGGCTCTTTGATACCCAGCCCCAGGAAGCTGATGGAGCTTTCGCCGATGATCATCCCCGGGAAAGACAGACTGGCAGCCACGATGATGTACGTGAGGATGTTGGGCAGGATGTGACGGAAGATGATGCGGGCGTCGGAAGCCCCTACGCTACGAGCGGCCTCCACAAACTCCATTTTGCGGAAGGACAAGAATTGCCCCCGCACCACCCGGGCTACGCCCGTCCAGTCGATCAGCGACAGAATGGTCACCACGCCGAAGTACACCTGCACAGACGACCATGTGGGTGGCAGAATCAGGCTCAACGCCAGCCACAGAGGGATGCGCGGAAAAGACCGAAGCAGCTCGATGAAGCGCTGGATGAGGGTATCCACTGTTCCCCCGTAATACCCCGAAATCCCTCCGATGATGGTTCCCAACATGAAACTCAGGCAGATGCCGAAGATCCCTACGGTGAGCGAGACGCGGCTGCCCATGAGCACGCGCGAGAACAGATCGCGCCCAAAGCGGTCGGTGCCCATCAGGTACACCCGGGCGTCCGTGTTGGGATCCAGGCCGAAAAGGTGCACATCCCAGGTGAGGGGGCCTATGATGGAATAACGCTCCCCCCGTACAAAAAACCGCAAGGGAAAACTGAGTTTCGGATCCGGCTTGTACACCAACTCGTACGTCACAGGGTCCCTCTGGCGCGACAACCCCAGGACATGGGGGCGCAGCGTGAAACGCCCCTGTGCGTCGCGGAAGGTGATGGGTGTCGGCGGAGCATAGGTCCGCTGTGAGTTCTGCGTTTCGAAGTTATAGGGAGCGATAAATGGCGCAAACAGGGCCAGCAAATAAAGAAAGGCGATGATCACGGTTCCGGCCACTGCCAGCTTGTGCTGGAAGAAGCGATGACGGATCTTCTGCCAGGGGCGGTGCCCAGCGGCCGGATCCGGTGCTGCCTGCTGCGGCTGGTTGGCCAGCACCCCCCCGCTTGCGGTGGCGGGAACCTTCTCCCCGCCCTGTCCCCTTCCTTTGACGGCATCTGATTCCACGGAAATCCCTCTCATCATTGATAGGTAATACGCGGATCCGCCCAAGCCAGCAGAATATCGGCCAGCAGATTGCCGATCTGCATCAAGAAGGCTGAGAGCATGAGGAACGTCATGACCAAGTACTGGTCGTGATTCAGCAGTGCATCATAGAAAAACGGCCCAATGGTCGGCAGATTGAGGACGATGGACGAGATGATGGTACCGCTGATGACCTCCGGCAGCTCCATACCGAAGATTGAGATCAGCGGGTTGATGGCGTTGCGCACCGCGTGCTTATAGATGACCACCCTTTCCGACAGCCCCTTGGCCCGGGCCGTGGTGACATACTGGGCCCCCAGCACGTCCAGCAGATTGCTGCGCATCTGCCGCAACAGGGACGCGGTCCCAGCCGTGCCGATCGCAATCACCGCGATCCACAGGTGGTTCATCATGTCTACGAACTTGGCCCACGACCAGGGCTGGCCGATGTACTGGGGGGAAAACAGCCCGCCCACGGCGGTGCCTCCTGTGCTCACCACCAGGTAAATCAAGGCCAGGGCCAGAAAGAAACTGGGGATGGAGATGCCGATGAACCCAAAAAACGTCAGCAGATGATCGCCGATGGAATAGCGATGGGTGGCGGAGTAGATGCCGACGGGGATCGCGACCAGCCACGTGAACAGAATGCTGAGCGACGAAACCGCCACCGTCCAGGCCATCCGTTCCCAGATCAGTTCGCCCACGGGCCGTTTGTAGGCAAAGGAATAGCCGAAATCGCCGCGGGTCACGATCCCCTTGACCCAATACAAGTACTGCTCGTACGCAGGCCGGTCCAGGCCCAGCCGGTGCCGTAGGGCGATCACGGCTTCAGCGGAGACCCGCGGATTCTCAAAATACTGGCTGCCGAATTCCCCAGGCTGCAGTTTGATGACCACGAAGCAGACGACGGATATCAAGAACATCATGGGAATCATGTATAAGAAACGCCGGAGGATATACCCGAACACGCTGATACCTCCCGGGCCGCACAGGGTGAATCACAGCCGGAGGGGCGGGACGGGCGCCGGCTGCAGCGGGTCTCTGCCACTCCATACAGCACTCGAGCTTCCGGCGCCCCAGCCCCGCGCGCCCGGGGCTGTTCATTATGGCCCCGCCGGCTGAATACCCCTTAATGGCCGCTCACTTCTTGAAAACCGTGTAGTTCGTCCAGACCGTAACCCCGTCTTTGGTCTGGAACGCGTTTCCCACGTCCTTGTGGACGGCCGAGAGATCCATGCCCTTGACCAGGAAGATCACCGGCAGTTCCTTCATGAACAGCACCTGAACCTCGTCATAGTACTTTTTGCGCGCGGCCGGGTTCATGGCGGTCTCGCCCTGCTCGAACAGCTGCCAGAGGGTCTTCTCCCAAGGGAGAAGGGCTTCCTGGTTCAGCTTGCCGTCCTTGGTCATGGTGGAACGGTGCCAGTAGTACAGCGGCCATCCCGGCTGCCAAATGGCTTTACGCAGCTGCGGGTCCGGCTGGTCGCCGAAGGCCAGGATCATCGCCTGGAATTCACCAGCCATGGCCTTGTCGAAGCACAGGCCGAACTTGATCAGCTGCAAGTCGACCTTGATGCCGATCTTCTGCAGAGTGTCCCGAATCAACACCGCCGTGTCCTGGTGCTCCTTGATGTCCACGGCAGCCGTCAAGGTGAAGCGCAGGGGTTCGCCGTTGGGGAGTTCGCGGACGCCGTCTCCGTTCTTGTCCACCAGGTGCATGGCATCCAGGAGCTCCGCCGCTTTCTTCAGGTCGTAAGGATGGCGCATCTTCTCGATGGCCGGATTATAGAACGCCTTATTGGTCCGCTGCACGCCGATGACGCCGGACTCAATGGCCAAGCCGTTGTAGATCTCGTCGATGATGCGGGACCGGTTGATGGCATAGTCCACGGCCTCACGGAAGCGTAGATCGCGAAAGACCGCCCGCAACGCAGGGTTCGGCTCATCGAAATTGAAGGCCACATGCAGCGGGCTGGGCGTGTTTTGCACAGGCTGGCCCCGGAAGACCCGGATGTCACCGCCGGCCAGCTCCTCCTTCTTCAGCATGGGATAGTCCTGGCCGGAGATCACCATGCGGTCGATCTGGCCAGCCTTGAACATGGCCAGTGCCACCTGGTCATCGGGGACGATCAGATACACTAGTTTGTCTACATACGGCAGCCTGTTCCCCTTGGGATCGACCTTCCAATAATACGGGTTACGGGTGAGAACCACTTTCTGGTCCACGGTATACTCCGCCAGCTGGAACGGACCCGTGCCCACGATGTCTTTCAGATTCCAGTTCGTGGTCCAGGCGTTGTTGATGGCACCCGGCTTGAGCTTGGGGTTCAGCGGGTACACATACTCGGCGAGTTTATGCTTGGGAACCATCATGGCCTGGCTGAGAACCTGCAAAAACGCCCCGTAGGGCTGCGGCAGTACGGCTTTTACCGTATGCTCGTCCACCTTGTACCAATGCACCTGTTTCCCGCCGATTGTGAAGCGGTCCACGGAGTTCCCCTCTGCGTTGGGATCCATGAGGACGTTCTCCATGGTGAAAACCACATCGTCGGCGGTGAAGGGAACCCCGTCCGACCACTTGACGCCGGGCCGCAGATGGAACACTACCGTCTTGCCGTCCTTCGAGACGTCCCAACTGGAAGCCAGCGCCGGCTCCAAAACCTGCGTGACGGGGTTTGCTTCCACCAACGGCTCGAGGACATTCCCCATCATGATGGTGTACGCTGAGGAGTCGATCACTCCATAGAAGTTAAAGGATTTCGGAGACGCGCCCAACCGGAGCGTCAGGGTTCCGCCGGGCTTGCCAATCTGCTGGAAAAGGATGGAAGGCGCCTTTTTCGGCTGCAGAGACTCTTGTGCAGAGACGGACCACACCGAGAACAGCAGCAATGCCAGAACCAAAGCCACCAACAGCGGGGCTCTGTTGCGACGGTGCCCCATCAAACGCATAGCCACTCCTCCTTAGCTGAAACATGCGTGCGGTACTTCCCGCCTTCTTCGCTGTTTAGAGATTCGGCAGCCTCCGAATAATTCCTCCCTCTCCAAGAAATGCCGGAAGAAATATTTTTATCGGAACAACACTGACGAAGGGAACGGACACTTGCCTCAGGGACGGAAAAACAAGAAACGCGGGTGAGAGGAGGGTTTCAGCGGAGACGAAGGAACAAAGAAAGGCTCGGCATGGAGGCGGGCCCAGTCGAGCCCACCTCCCGCACCGGCCCTGCGTCACCGACTGGCGTCATCGCGTTTGCGCATCCTCAGCGACCTGGGGGTGACCTCCAGCAGCTCATCATCACGGATGAATTCCAGGCACTGCTCCAGGCTCATTTCCCGGGGAGGTGTCAGCTTGACGGCGATATCCGCCGTGGAACTGCGCATGTTGGTCAGGCGCTTCTTTTTGCACACGTTGACCCGGATGTCCTCCGGGCGCGCACACTCACCCACGATCTGGCCAGCGTACACTTCCTCACCAGGCACCACGAACATATCGCCCCGCTCCTGAGCGTTCTCGATGCCGTACGCGGTAGTGGTGCCGGTTTCGAAAGCCACAAGGGAACCGCGGCTGCGCGTGGGAATGTCTCCGGCCCAGGGTGCGTAGTGATGAAACGAGTGATATAGGATCACGGTACCCTTGGTGTCCGTCAAAAGCTCCGAACGCAGCCCGAAGATCCCGCGGGTCGCCAAGTAGAACGTCAGGTGTGTGTGGCCGTCGGGCCGGGTGTTCATATTCACCAGCTGGGCGCGGCGCTGCCCCATGCGCTCCATGACCACGCCCACATATTCGCTGGGGACATCCACCAGGACCTCTTCCACAGGCTCCTGCAGCTGGCCGTCCACCTCCCGGGTGACCACCCGGGGCCGGGACACCTCGAACTCGTAGCCTTCGCGGCGCATGGTTTCGATCAGAATGGAAAGATGCAGCTCGCCGCGGCCGTAGACCAGAAAGGCGTCCGGGGAGTCGGTCTCCTGTACCCGCAAGCTGACGTTGGATTCCAACTCCCGGAACAGCCGCTCCCGCAGATTGCGTGATGTGACGAACTGCCCTTCCCTGCCCGCAAAGGGGCTTTTGTTCACCAGAAAAGTCATGGCCACCGTGGGCTCATCGATCTTGACGAACGGCACGGGCTTGGGATGTTCCACGTCGGCGATGGTGTCGCCGACATTGATGTGATCCAGCCCAGCCACCACCACCACTTCGCCTACGCTGGCTTCCTCCACCGGGATCTTTTTGAGGCCCTGGAATTCGTGAAGTTCCGCCACATACTGCCGGGTCGGGGTTCCTTCCGGCCCGGAAAGCACCGCAACCTCCTGCTTGACGTGGATGCGGCCGTTCAATATCCGCCCGATGGCCTGGCGGCCGACGTAGGAATCGTAGTCAATCATGGCCACGCCCAGCTGCAAAGGGGCGTCCGGGTCCCCCTGGGGCGCCGGGATGTGGCGAATGATGGTCTCAAACAGAGGGCGCAGGTCCGTCCCCTCCCGATTGGGGTCCAGGGAGGCGATGCCCCGGGTGGCCACCGTATAGACCACCGGGAAATCCAGCTGCGCCTCAGTAGCGCCCAATTCGATGAACAGGTCCAGGACCTCGTCCAGGACTTCCGCCGGGCGGGCGTTGGGCCGGTCCATCTTGTTGATGACCACAATGGGCGCGAGACCCGCTGCCATGGCCTTGCGCAGCACAAACCGGGTCTGCGGCATGGGGCCCTCGAAGGCATCCACCAACAGCAGGGCTCCATCCACCATGCGCATGATGCGCTCCACTTCCCCGCCGAAGTCGGCGTGGCCCGGAGTATCCACGATGTTCAGCCGGTATCCCTCGTACAGTACGGCTGTATTCTTGGACATGATGGTGATGCCCCGCTCTCGCTCCAGCTCGTTGCGATCCAGGATGCGCTCACCCACGTCCTGCCCTTTGCGGAAAACACCGCTTTGGCGTAGAAGGCCGTCCACCAGCGTGGTTTTGCCATGGTCCACGTGCGCGATGATGGCCAGATTGCGAATGTGTTCCTTATCCACAACAGTCATCCTTGCCCGCATGCATCGATTCAGCCGGAAGTTCAGCCGAACCTTTATTTTAGCGCACCTGCGGTCGCCTGTAAACGAGCCGACGGTGATGCTGTCGGAAGCTTTTCAGCCACGTAGTCAGACGCGATGGTGCCGGCCTTGGTGGGCACCCCGGGGGCTTTCGTTGCCAGCAGTCCCTGAAGGGAATATAATGGAAGGAGCAGTGTTAGCAGGGGATGCGTCACTGCCACTAATCAGCGAAGCAGGGATAGCATGCTTACCGGCCACCTGGTTCACCTGCGGCCCGTGGAACCCGAAGATCTGGACCATTTCATGCAATGGGTCAACGACCCGGAAGTCACCCAATACCTGGCCAGCTTCAGCTGGCCTTTGTCACGGATGGCGGAGCGGGAATGGGTGGAGAACGCCGCCAAGGGCGGCCACTCTGACGAACGAAACCTGGTGATCGAAACCCTGGACGGCAAATATCTGGGCGTCATCGGACTTCGTCACATCGACTGGCGTAATCGCCACGCCGAGGTGGGTATCGTCATCGGCAACAAGGGCTACTGGGGCAAAGGATACGGCACGGACGCCCTGCGTGTGCTGGCCCGCTTCGCGTTTGACCAGCTGAACCTGCACACCCTGACGCTGGCTCTGTTCGCCGACAACCTCCGGGCCAGGCGCAGCTACGAGAAGGTAGGCTTCAAGCCGGTGGGAACTTTTCGCCAGTACCGCTACCTAAACGGTGCTTATCATGACGAATTGTTCATGCAGCTGCTGCCGGAGGACCTGAAAGAGAACCGCACAACCGCGCCCGCTGGAACATCATCCGGCTCCGGCAGCGCCACATCCACATCCACATCTACAGCCGGAGCTGCTGAATGCTGCCCCGGAGGTTAGAGATTCCCCCCAGCTCCCAGAATCTGGAGCAGGCCGCGCCGGCGGCCAGGCCTGAACGCTGCCTGGGCCGCCAGGCACGAACGGATACGGCATGATACGGCTCCCGCTCGGCGTCCTCTTCGGCGCCGCCTCTGGCCGCCTCTGATCACGGCCCTTCCTCCGCTCAGTGCAGCGCCCGCCACCAGCTGACGCGCCGGAAGCGCATCACGTTGGCCCGGTAGAGCCTTCCTCCCAGCCACAGCGAACCCCAAATGGTCAGCACCATCAGGGCGATGGACAGCCAGATCTGCCAGGATGGCACCGTGCCCATGACCACGCGGGTGAACATGGCCATGGGGGCAAAGAAGGGGATCAGGGAGCCCACCACGCCCACGATGGATCCGGGAGCACCCCAGGTTATGGCGGAGGCGGCAAAACCCGCAATGATCAGCAGGGTGATGGGGAGGGTTCCCTGGCTCACCTCTTCCAGCCGGCTGGCGGTGGCTGTGAATCCGGCGTACAGCGCGGCGTACATGAAGTACCCGAGGAAGAAGAACAGGGCGAAGTACAGAAGCATGCTGAGGGGCAAACCTTGGGCCGCCGACGTCATGGCGCCGGCCGGCAGGAGGCTTTTGACAGCAGGCACCGTAGCCATGGCCAGCACGCCTGTGGCCACCCAGGCGCCAAATTGCACCAATCCTGCCAGGCCCACGCCCAGCACCTTGCCGAGCAAAATCTCCCAGGGTTTGGCACTGGCCACCAGCAGCTCCACCACCCGCGAAGTCTTCTCATTGATTACGCTCATGGCGATGCTGTTGCCATACAGCAGAATCGCCATGTAAAGAGACATCAGCAGAAAATAGCTGAGAATCTGGGTGGCGATCTGTTCTACCGAATCCGTGCCCGCCAACCCCTTGCTTGGCTTATGGGCCCCTTTCCCTGCCGCGGCCCCGTCCGCCACCTGCGCCGCCAAGTCGATGGTGGCCAGGGACACCGGTTGCGCCAGGGCAGCCAGGGCCTGTGGCGGAATCCCCAGCCGAGCCGCCCGCTGCTGTGTGGCGAGCGGCTGCACCAGCTGGCGGATGAAGCTCACGCTGCTGGTTCCGGGGTCCTTGGCCACATACCGGAAGGCCAGCTCCTCACCGTCTCCCCGGCCGATCCAAAGGTAGCCCTTGATTTTGCCCTTCCGGACCAGGGGATCCAAGCGTGCCTGAGTCGCGTCCCAGCTGGGATCTCCCTTGTCCAGCTGCAGCCGGATACCAGGCCTCAGTGATTCTGGCACAGCCTTGACCTGGGCCACCAGAACCTGATAGTACGCGGGATTAGCTGTGACCACGCGGGTCGGGCTCTCCGGGATGGATTTCAGATACTGAATGAGTGCAGGCACAAAGGACAAGGCGAAGATCAGCACCGCGCCCAGAATGGTTGTGACCAGAAAAGCCCGTCCACCCGCCATCTCCTGGAACTCCCGCTTGGCGATGACACGCCAGGGCCGCAGATTTGCCATGGGCTCCATCAGGCCTGCCTCCCTTCCGGCTCGTATCCGGCATATGAGCCGTTCGCTTGTGGGCCTGTCCCGTTATTGGGCTGCCCCACCAGATCCACATAGACCTGCTCCAGGCTGGGAGGCTCCACGCTGTAGCGCTCCACTTCGCCGGTTTCCAGGGCCGCCTGCAGGATGCGGCGGGCGTCAAAACCCTGCGGCAGGCGGGCCTCCCAGAAGTCCTCGCCGCGGCGGATGATGGAAAGCTCAGGAAACCGCTGAAAAACCTGCTCCTCACGCCCCTGCACCCGCAGGCGCACGAACATCTGGCCGCTGGCTTGGCGCACCTCCCGCACAGATCCATGGGCGATGACCCGCCCGTGGTCGATGAGCGCCAGGTGGTCACAGAGCTCCTCCACATGCTCCATCTGGTGGCTGGAAAAGATGATGGCGGTCCCCTGGGCCGCCATAGACTGCAACGCGTCGCGCAAAACCCGCACGTTCACCGGGTCTAGACCGCTGAAGGGTTCGTCCAAGATCAAAAGCGGCGGATGATGCAGCAAAGCTGCAACGAACTGTACCTTCTGAGCATTGCCCTTGGACAGTTCCTCAATCTTCTTGCCCGCGTGCTCATCCAAGGCCACCTTTTCAATCCAAGCCCCGATCTCCTTGTCCACCTGGGGGCCTTGCGCACCGTGCAGATTGGCAAAAAACCGCAAAGTCGCCCGCACGGTCATGCGCGGGTAAAGCCCCCGCTCCTCCGGGAGGTAGCCGAACCGGCGCGCCACGGGATCCGTCACGGGCTGGCCCTCCCAGGTGATCCGGCCCTGGTCAGGGTCCAGGATGCGCAGGATCATGCGCATGGTGGTGGTCTTGCCGGCGCCGTTGGGCCCGATGAGGCCGAAGATGGTCCCTGGTTCCACCTGGAACGAGACATCCCGCACGGCAGCCACATCGCCAAAGCTTTTGGCGACACTGCTCACTGCCAGAGTCATCCACTTTTGCTCCTTTCCGCGACTGATAAGCAGCCACCAAGGCAAGCCCCAGCCACAGATTGTCAAGCGGCCCACGCATTGGCGGGCCGTAACCAGTGGTCCGTCCGCCGGTCATATAGACCTGCCGGAACGGCGTTTATTCGATTCTATGGCATTGCAGATTCCATGGGATTGCAATGAGAATGGCCTTCACGGGTGCGGTTCGCGAGGAGCATCCTTTCCGCGAGCCGGTTCTTCGCTTCGCTCTGGTTGCGGGCGAAAGTCGGGCGGGGGTACATTCGGCGGTGGGGATCCGGGCTCGCGTGCCGGGCCACTGGTGGGCTTCGCAGGCATCGGGGCAGCTTCACCGGCCTCTTCCTTCTTGGACCGGCCGGGCGCCGACGCAGTCAGGCTTTCCAGCGCATGCAAATCGACGGGACGGGCCGGCAAAGCCGCAGCCCGCCTGTTTTCTTCCTGAATCTCACGGTAAATCTCTTCGCGGTGAACGGAAATAGAGCGAGGTGCATCAATTCCCAGCTTGACTTGGTCGTGCCGAATCTCCACCACTGTGATGCGGATGTCATCGCCGATGACGATGCTTTGGTCCACTTTGCGGGTCAGAACCAACAAAACGCAGCCCTCCCTGGCAGCGGTCCACCCTCAAGGCGCCCTCTCTCCCGGATTAGAGCTCTGGACCCGGCAAACGCTCCAACCCCAGACCCCGGACGTTGCGCCGGTCAACTCTGTACCGGTTACCTCATCCCGGCGCTGGCCTGAGACCGCCGCGGCGCTGCCACTCCTGCGTCCCGGATGCCCGGGTGCCTGGCCCCCCTGGGCGCCTGCTGGGAACCCGGACCCGGCGGTGTGGCCGCCGCACCTTTCATATGACCGAACACAGGATAACGCACGGGGCAACGCTGGTTATCCTGGACAGCCTGGCAGCCTAGACGGGTATCGACATTGATCACCAGCGGCCCCGCCAGATTGGCCGTCATACGCCGGGGATCCTCAGGCACCGTAAGAATGACCGCCAAAGTGATTTCATGGCCCTCGGCCAACTTCAGTTTCTCCTGGGTTTCCCGGCTCAATTCTACCGTATATTCGGAAACAAACTCAAGAGGCGACGCCACCAGGAAGGCCAAATCCGTCCGGTCCAGGCATTGCAGCCAGCGGAACCTCACGCGTGGCTCGCCTTCCGGACGCTGCGGCCCCGGCTTGCTTTCGGAGTCAGCCACGCCTTGTGGCTCGGGCCGGCCAGGACCGGCAGTGCCTGGTTCGGAGCTCTCGCTCGGCGCCAAAAGGACGAAACGTTTGGCTTCCGGGAAGCCGATCAGGCCATCCGGAAACAGGACGACCTTGTCGGCCGCCACCTCCACAGGCCCGAAACGGGCTGTCTGCACGAGCATTCCTTTCACCCCTGTTTAGTTAGGCCGTCTGGTTCACGGATTGTGTCCATACCACGTCCTGGAAATGCTGGGTCCGGTAGAATTCCACCACCTGCTCGCGCAACGAAGGTTTGTCTCCCTGGCGGACAAAGCTGATCTGGACGGAGGCACCCGTGGCCTGGACATCCACGCCGCCTCCCAAGAACTCGATGTCGGCCGGCGTAGAAGGAATCAAGGCGACTTGGCTTTGAAACGCCTTCTCACCGGGGGGAGATCCGCCAGGAGCTTTGGCCGCCGCGGCGTCGGCGATGGTCCCGCCTTTTTCGATCGCCGCCAGCCGATTCCCCTCGTCCACCATGGCCGCCAGATTGCGGATATATTCACTCTGCGACTGGGCGGCGAACTCTCTCCCGCTACGCAAAGGCCCGGAGAAGCCCAGCTCCGCCCGTGCTTCGCTGGTGTCCACCTGAACCTGAAAGGGCCGGTAGCGGATGTCTACGCGCGCAGGCGTCGTTTGGACGCGGATCTGCAGGCGATCCGGCGCGCCCTGCAGCATGGGCATGTGTAAAGGTCCGATGGTCGGAACGGTGGATAGATCAACGGCGGTCATCATAACTCTCCATCACTCCGCTATCGAAGGCCTTTGCCTGGCCCCTTTTACCGTAGGAAGTCCACGAGCGTCGGTGGGATCACCCGTGCTCCTGTGGCAAGCGCCGCCCTGTACACGTTCTGCTGCATCTGGAGGTCCATGATGGTTTGAGCCATGTCCGCGTCTTCCGTGTCGGAGATGAGCTTCTTGAAGTTCGCGTCCAACTCCATCAGGCGGTCACGGGTACGCTCCAGGCGGTTTTGCCGGGCGCCCACATCGGCGCGGGCTTGCATGAGATTGTCGATGGTCTTGTCAAGCCGTCCAAGATCTGCGGAAACGGCAGCGGGATCATTTGCCTGGAGATCACCCACCAGCTTCTGCAGGACGGGGAGGACACCGTCACTCGTGGGCTGGGCGCCACTATACTCCCCGAAGATGATTGGGCCCGTCCCCATCCCATCCGCGATGTTCACGGCCACCTCGTTGCCGGGCCCCACTTCGTAGCTGATCGGGAGGGGATTGCCGTTATACGTCACCGACGGCGTGGCGCTGTTATATGTGAAAGGCTCATAGGCAGCATTGGTTGGGTCGACCGTCTTGGTGCCCCCGAACAGATAGCGGTTGTCGAACTTACTGTTTCCGACCTGAACGGCATGCTCCAGAAGCTGCTGAACCTCCTGCGCGATGGCCTGGCGCTGCGTAGCGTCCAGGGTCCCGTTGGAACCCTGCACAGCCAGCTCGCGGGCGCGCTGCAAGACGGACGTCAGGTCATTCAGGGCGGAGTCCGTGGCTTCCAGCCAGGAGATCCCGTCGTTGGCGTTCTTCAAGTATTGATCATTCTGAGCCAACGCGGAACGCAGGGTCATGCTGCGCTCCATCCGGACCGGGTCGTCCGACGGCGCGTGCAGGACTTTCCCCGTGGCCACGTCATTGTTCAGCTTATCCAGCCGCTGGGTGGAGCGGTTGAGGTCATCCAAAAAGCGGCTGGTGATCATTAAATTGGTAACCCGCATAGCCATCCCTCCGTGCTGGCGCGTGCACCGGATTGCTGCCCGGTTCGGGCCCAGTCATATGATCCATGGCCCGTCACCAACACTCGCGGCGGCACCCCGGTGCGATGATGACTTGACTACCGGCCCACCAAGCCCATCCGCGATATCATCGTGTCCAGCATCTCGTCCAACGTGGTGACCAGCCGGGCCGCGGCGTTGTACCCCTGCTGGAAGCGGATCATGTTGGTCATCTCTTCATCCAGGCTGACTCCTGACACAGACTGCGAGAGCCTGTCCAGTTGAGACACCAACGCCGTCTGGTTATCCTCCATGTTTTTCGCGTGCTGGGCGTCGACGCCCAAAGACGAGATCAGGGAGCGATAATCCGTCCGGGTCGCGTCCAGCGCTTCGCCCAGCGCGATGGCATTGTCCCCGTCACCGGGGGCTCCGCCCGCGGAAGCGGAGGCCGCAATGTTACCCAAATCGTTGGTGATCTGATCGCTGAGCCGGATATTCTCGGCCGTCACAGGGTTCCCGGGGGTCGGGGGCGCGAAGAAGTCGGTCCCGGGCTGGCCGTTCAAATCATATCCCTTGTAGTGCTGATCGTTGAACTTCGTCACCAGATCCGCGGCCAAGGCGTTCAGCCGATCCAACCATCCGGACTTGCCGTCATGTGCCCGAATGGCCTCCCTCATATCCCGCAGTCCCGCCAACTCGCCGTTGGTGATCTCCGCTGTGGGGCCCCCGTCGCTCAGCCAGTGGAACTGCACCCCACCCACGTCACTGCTACTGCCGGTGACTTGGGCCACCAGGTTGTGCGCCACCTTCCCCTCTACCAGGGGGCCGCCGCCCACCAGGACGTCGACGCTGCCGTTGTTCTGCTCCACCACACGCAGGTTGACGATCTGCGCCGCCTGCCCGATCAGGTAATCCCGCTGATCCTTCAGGTCGTTGGCCTTCCCCCCGGTGCTCTCCACCTGGATGATGCGGGCATTCAGGTCCGCGATGCGCCCTGCCAACGAATTCAGCTGGTCTACCTTCTTCGTGATGTCATTCCCCAGCGAATTGTACAGGTCATCCAGCTGCTTGTAGTTGGCATGAAACAGCTCCGTCAGGGTCTGAGCCTTTTCGCGCACCACCGCCCGCACGGCCAGGCTTTCGGGCTGCTTGGACAGATCCTGCAAGGCAGACCAGAACTCGTCCAGCACGCCCCGCAGCCCACTCTCGGAGGGCTCATCCAGAATCAGCTCCACCTGGTTGAGGCCGGTGTTCATGGACTGCCAGTAGCCTTTGGTTTGGGTCTCTTGGCGCAGCTGCCAATCCAGAAAAACGTCCCGCATTCGGTCCACCGAAGCGACCATGACGCCGGTTCCCAGCTGCTGCGGTTCCCCGGTGCGGGTGAACCCCGGCATGGCATAGGGCTCCGTGGCCACCAGATTGGCCACCTGTCGGGAATACCCCGGGGTGTTCGCGTTGGAGATGTTGTGGCCTGTGGTGTCCAGGGCCGTTTGAGTGGCCCAGAGAGCCCGCTTTGCGGTCTCAATGCCAAAGAACGTGCCAGGCATACTCTCACCTGTCCTTACATCTTCCTGTCGATCAAGGCGGGGCGGGTGGGCCCACCGGGGCTTCCCTGATGAGGCCCACCGACGCGCCAGGACTGTTCGGATCGCCTGCTGCCTTGAGCTTCGCCGCGAGTTCCGCCGCCCGCTGCCCCGCCCATGGCCCGCAGCTCCATGCCTGCGGCAGCAGCCCCGGATGAAATTCGCCCGTCCGGCCCGTAGCTTCCCGGCACCGACTCGGCAGCGCTGGCCAAGGCGTTCAGCGAAAACTGGATGTAGTCCAGCCCTTGCCGTAAAAGCCCCTGATTGACCTGGTTATTGTGGGCCACCTGGGCGACGGTGCTGCCGATCTCCCGCTGGGCTGCCTTCAGGCGCTCCAGCAACGGAAGGCCCCCGGAGGTCTTTGCAGCCTCTGCAGCGCCGCTTTCACCTGCAGGGATCGCTTCGTTCAGCCGTTCCAGGCGCTCAATGAGCTGCCGTAGAGTGGGCTCTCCACCCTGCTCGCGTGCAGAAGCCGACATTGAACTCCGCGCGCCGGCCGCCGTGATACCGGCCGCCCCCGTCTGTATCCGCTGCCACAGGGCCCGAGCCGCCTGCATGCGCAATTCTTCCAACGACTCTATCTCCTGCAGGCTTTCGCCCTCGCCAGCCAAGACGCGTTGCAGTTCCCGGGCATCTTCGGGAGCTTGCGTCCGGGAGCCCGCGACCCCCCGGGTCATCAGGAATTCCTTTTTCTTTTCGGTCCAGCGGAGCAGGCGGCGCAGCGCCTCCGCCTGCTGCTCCATGATGCCCACCAAGTCTTCCGCCCGGGCCAGGGTTTGCTCATCGATCATGTCCGCGCGGTTCACCGCCGCATCGCGGAGGCTCTTCCGCCCAGCCCCCTCCCTGCCGCCACATCCAGGGACTAAACCAATCTGTCAACGGTGGCCCGCTCGATCATCTTCTCCGCCACCTTTGTACCTTCCACGTGATACGTGCCGGAGTCGATGGCTTGCTGCAGCCGCTGCACCAACTCCTCGCGCACGTCGGGCGCCCGGTTCACAGCCTCCAGCGCCGCCTGATAGAGCTGGCTGGCAGGTGAAAGGCTCAGCTGGTCGGATTTGCGTACCCCCGCCGCCGCCTGCACCCGTCCCTGGCTTTGCAGCTTCTGTTCCTGGTAGGCCCGAAGCACACAGCGGACTTGTTCCAAAGAAATCTGCATGCCCCAATCCCTTCCCATGAGTCCGTGCGGCGCCAGGATACGCCGCCGTTCGCTCGAAGTGGACCTTCCTTCGTGCTGTTAGTGTTATCGGCACCCGCAGGACAGAGATTAAGGCGGGCCTCCCAGGAAAGTGATAGATTTCGGCCTGGCCCCTCCGTTTTGACAGGCGCGGCGGTCTGCCGGCGGGTGGTATAATAGAGGGAACGCGCGTAGCATACACAGGGCCGGGAAAACGGCCAAAGGAGACGCTTGTATGGCAGAGGAACAATCCCAGACAGCAGAGCGAAGGACTTCCGCACCCGGTGCCACCCAGCCACAGCCCCGGCCCGACCGGTGGCGCATCCTGGCTGCCGTACTGATCGGCGGGGCCATGGGGCCCATCGATGGCAGCGTGGTCAATGTGGCCATGCCGGTGATCAGCCAGTACTACCACGTCTCTGTGTCTATGGTCAGCTGGGTGGCCATGGCGTATCTGCTCGTCATCGGCACCCTGCTTCTGACGTTCGGCCGCCTCGGCGATATGGTGGGATACAAGCGGATCTACCGCCTGGGGCTGGCCGTGTTCACTGTCGCCTCCGCCGCCTGCAGCGCTGCGCCGTCGTTGGGCCTTCTCGTCGCGGCCAGGGCTGTGCAGGCGCTGGGCGCCGGCATGTTCATGGCTGTAAGCCCGGCCATCATCACCGCCACGTTCCCGCCCTACGAGCGCGGGCGGGCTCTGGGGTTCAACGGCATGGCCGTGGCGGCAGGACTGGCGCTGGGTCCCTCGTTAGGAGGAGCGCTCACAGACTGGCTCGGGTGGCGGGCCATCTTCTATATCAATCTGCCGGTAGGGGTGGCTGCCCTGCTGTGGACGGCCCGGGCGTTGCCGGAGGGACAGCCCCGTCCAGGCCAGCGTTTTGACCTGGTGGGCGCCGCCCTTGCGCTGGTGGGCCTGGGGTCTTTGCTGCTGTACGCGAGCGAGGGGGAAACCTGGGGTTGGGCGTCGGCGCCCGCTCTGGGGGTCCTGGCCCTGGCTTTGTTGGCAGGAGCAGCATTTGTGGTTACGGAGCGCCGAGTTCCCCAGCCCATGCTGAGCCTGGCCCTTTTTCGCAACCGCACCTTCAGTGCAGCCAACGCCGCGGGCCTGCTGAGCTTCGTGGCCCAATTCGTGCTGGTCTTCCTGACCCCCTTCCTGCTGCAGCGCGGCATAGGGCTGGACCCAGCGCGAGCCGGGCTGGTCATGACCGTCTCTCCTCTGTTGGTCCTGAGTGTGGCCCCGTTCAGCGGTGCTTTGTCCGACCGTATCGGCACCCGGTGGCTGGCTTTTCTGGGGTTGGGCGTGGCTTCGCTGCCGTTTTTCCTTCTGGCGGCTGTTGGCCCGACCGCCGGCCCCTGGGACATCGCCTGGCGCTTGGCGATTTTCGGCCTGGGCACTGGAATCTTCCAGTCCCCCAACAACAGCGCCGTCATGGGTGCAGCGCCGCGACAGCACCTGGGTGTGGCCTCCGCGGTTTTAGCCACCGTCCGCAACGTGGGGATGGTGCTCGGCGTGGCAGTGGCGGGCGCCGTGTTCTCCGGACGGGAATCCGCCTACCTCCACCAGCTGGCCGCCGCCGGCTTTGCCCAGGGCGCAGCGGTCCACCAGGCCTTCTGGCTGGGACTGCGCGACGCCTACCTGACCGGCGGGGTCCTGTCGGCCATCGGGGCCCTGCTCTGCCTGGTGCGGGACCCCCGTTCCTGAAGCCCAGGCCAAGGAATCCGGACGCCCTGACATTGACGAGAAAGCAACAAACCGATCATCCCACCGGGGTTAGCAGCCAAACTTCTGTCTTTACCCTCCGCCAACTTTTGACGTCTGACACCTACGGCTACTCTGCCGCCTCCAGATGGATCGTGGCCCGGGCCCGGATATCCCGGGAGGAACTGCCTACCAGCAGCTCAAACTCGCCCGGTTCCACCACCCAGCGGCTACGTCCCGGATCGTAGAAAGCGAAGGCCCGGAAATCCAGCACGAACTCCACGGTCTTGCTCTCCCCGGGCTGCAGCGCCACCTTGGCGAAGGCCTTGAGCTCCTTCGGCGGCCGGGGCAACGTAGACTCCTTGTCGTGCACATACACCTGCACGACTTCCTTCCCCGGAACGCTGCCGCTGTTCGTCACCCTGATGGACAGCCGCACGGGATCGCCGATCTTGGCCTGCTTCGGCGCCTGTAGGTCTCCATACTGAAACTCCGTGTAGGAGAGACCGTGGCCGAACGGAAACAGCGGCTCCACACCCCGCTGGTCATAGTACCGGTAGCCCACGAAGATTCCTTCTCCATAGTGGACCTCACGCCCGCCCGGGAAGTTAATGTACGCAGGCGTATCCTCCAGGCGCCGCGGGAAGGTGACCGACAACTTGCCGGACGGATTCACCTCGCCCAGCAGGATGCGGGCCACGGAGTTGCCTCCTTCCAGACCGGGGTAGAACGCCTCGAGTACCGCAGGGACCCGGCTGACCCAGGGCATGCTCACCGGTGAGCCGGTATTCAGCACCACGACGGTGTTGGGATTGGCCCGGGCCACGGCCTCGATGAGCTCATTCTGCCGGCCGGGCAGGTCCATGTGGGGGCGGTCCGCTCCTTCTGTCTCGTATCCTTCCGGCATGCCAGCAAAAATGATCGCTGCATCGCACTGCCGCGCCAAGGCCACGGCACGCTCCAGGCGGGAATCTTCCTCCGGCCGCGGCCAATAGGCGAACTGCAGCCGCATGATCGCCGCGTCCTCCTCCGCCGGCTTCAGATACTCCACCTGCAGCCGGTAGGATTGGCCCGCCACCAACTCCTTCTCTGTCGCGCCGGTTACGAGGAAGTTCTCGTCCCCAAAGCGGCGGGAACTCTCCAGGATTTTCTCGCCATCCAGGTAGAGGCGGCAAGTACCGGTATGGCTGAACTGGAAACGATGGCGCCCGGATTCCTTGGGCACCAGGATTCCGCCCCAGCGCGCAGCGAATTCCCGGCCGTCGATCGATGGGTCCGGGCTGCCCCCCCACCACCAGAAATCCATCTTGGTATCCAGCCGCTCCAGAGCGGGAACGCCGGCCAAATCCAGGCCCTGGAAGTACTGTCCCCAGAGCCCGCTCCCGGCGGGCTGACCCGCGGGCGACACAGCCGTGACAATCTCAGCGGAAAGGGCCGGCGGCTCCACCCAATTGTCGCAGCCCTTCTCATAATGGACCGCCACCGTGTCCCCCAACCTGGCCTGCAAAGCCTCCAGCGGGCTGACCCGGTACGGCGGCTCCAGGAAGGAGCTGCCGCCGCCGCCGATGCGAGCCTCCGCCGCGTTAGGGCCCAACACGGCCACGGACTTGAGCCTTGCCTTCTGAAGCGGCAGGATCCTCCCGTCGTTTTTCAGCAATGTGACGGATTCTTCGGCCAGCTCCCGTGCCAACGCTTGGTGCTCCGGCGTATTCACCGAGCCTGAGGGCAGGTGGGAGGGAGCGCCTGCCGCGTCATCCATCTTGCCGGAAATCAGCAGCATCCGTAGAATCCGCCGCACGCTCTCATCGATCACGGATTCATCAATCTGCCAGTTGCGGACCGCGTCCACCAAGAGCGAGCCATAGTAGCGGGCCGGCCCGGGCATTTCGATGTCCAGCCCGCCGCGGACGGACTCCACCGTGGTATGGTTGGCGCCCCAGTCAGAGATCACCACGCCGCGAAAGCCCCATTCCCCCTTGAGGATGTCGCGCAACAGGTGGGCGTTCTCGCTGGCATACACCCCGTTGATGCGATTGTAGGAGCACATGACCGTCCAGGGCTTGCTCTCCTTGATGGCGGTCTCGAAAGCCGGCAGATAGATCTCCCGCAGCGTGCGCTCATCCACCTGGGAGCTGCCCCGGAAACGCTCGGTCTCCTGATTGTTGCAGGCGAAATGCTTGATGGAGGTCCCGACGCAGCGGCTCTGCACCCCCCGGATGTAGGCGGCGGCAATCTGGCCGGCCAGGTACGGATCCTCCGAGTAGCTCTCAAAGTTGCGCCCCGCCAGGGGATGCCGGACGATGTTCACACACGGACCCAGCAGAATGTCACAGCCCATGGCGCGCGTTTCTTCCCCCAGGGCGGCGCCCACGCGTTCGATGATCTCCGGGTTCCAGCTGGAGGCCATGGAAACCCCCGTTGGAAACGACGTGGCAGGGCCCGGCGTGCGCCCCGCCTCGGACGGGGCCCGCACCCCGTGGGGACCGTCGGTCATCACCAGGGACGGAATGCCCAGGCGCGGAATGGGCACGGTATGCCAAGCGTCCTGGCCGGAAAGCAGGGCCACCTTTTCCTTCAGGGTCATCCGGCGTAGAATCGCCTCGGCCCGCTCTGCCAGGGCCTTTTCTTCGCGTTCGGTGGCGCTCTCTTCTGCGCTCTCTTTTGTGCTGTCTTTTGTATCGAGCCCCGCGGTCACGGCCAATCCCCTTTCCCAATACGTGTTCAGCGGCGCACGGCGTAGCAATGTCCGAAGCCATTGCTTCTAGCCGGGGTGAGATCATCCACCCGTCTCTTGCCACGGAGGACCGCCGCCTAGGACCGTCACCTGCAGTGGCGCGCCGGCGACCTCCGCCTTCTCCTTCAGAAAGCGCGCCAACGCAGGCAGGACCACAGCCTCGGTTTCGTAATGCCCGGCCTCGATCAAGGCCAGGCCCAGATCCTCTGCCTCCTGGGCCTTGTGATAGCCAGCCTCGCCGGTGATGAAGGCGTCGGCCCCGTGACGGGCTGCAGCGGCCAAGAAGTCCCCGCCGTTGCCGCCCAGGACCGCCACCTTGCGCACAGGGCGCTCCAGGTCCCCGGTGACCCGCAGCGTCCGGCTTCCCAGCCGTTCCCGGACCCAGGCCGCCAGGTGGCGCAGGCGCCCGTTCCCCGCGGCGGGAAGATCGAAGGAGCCCGGGCCAGCGGCGCTGGGAGCGGCAGCGGCGCCGGAAGCAGCAGCCCCGGGCTCCCAGATCCCGATGCGGCCCATGCCCCAGCGGGCATCCTGCTCCGCCAGGGGATACAGATCGTAGGCCATTTCCTCATAGGGATGCACCCGGCGAACACTTTCCACCACCCGCCGGGCGGCCACTGCAGGGAGCACCGCTTCCAGCCGGAATTCCTCCACCGTGTTGACCCGGCCCTTTTCGCCCAGAAACGGCGATGCCGCTTCCAGGGGCAAAAAGCTGCCTTGCCCGGGAGCCGCGAAGGTACAGTGGCTGTAGTCGCCGATGATTCCAGCCCCGGCGGCGGCCAGGGCCCGGCGCACGGGCTCCACGTGTTGCGGCGGCACGAAAACCACGAACTTCATTTTCTGCACGCCGGGCTCGTGAGACAGAGGCTCCACCTGCACCAAACCCAACGCCGCGGCCAGGGCATCGTTTACGCCGCCGGGCGCCGCATCGAGGTTGGTGTGCATGGCGTAGATGGCCAGCCCGTGCGCCAGGGCAGCGGCCAGCCGCCGGACCTGGGCCGTGTCGGTCCGCAGCGACTTCAGAGGGCGGAAAATGGGGGGATGATGGACTAGAAGCAGATTGGCCCCTGCTTCCGCCGCCTGCTGGATCTGGGTTTCCCGGGCGTCCAGGGCGATGGCGATGTGCCCGACCTCCTGCTGGGGCGAGCCCACCAAAAGCCCTACGTTATCCCACTCTGCGGCTGCCTCCGGCGGAGCCAGCTCCTCCAGCCAGCCGATGATGTCGCGCAACAACCAAGTCATCTGCGGGCCTCCTTGCACAGAAATCCGCTGAGCGGCCGGGCAGCCGGCACGTCACGGCTGCGCTGCCCAGGCGGCCGGCCCCGGCACAGCCGGTTCTCCCTTCACGGACTGCGCCAGCTGGAAGGCCTTCTCCACGGCTTCCACCGGCCCGCGCAGGCTGAGGACCACGGCGCCCTCGGATCCCCCTACCCCGCCGGACGCCACATGGGTGGCCTCCACACCGGCCAGCAGGCGGAAAGCCTGGATCTCCGTGATGACCGTGGCATTGACTAGCGGGAACAGGGCGCATGGGTCTCCCATGACCCGGCTGTACCAACCCTGGTGGCACAGGCGTGCCGCCGCCAGGACCGAGGGCACCAGCTTCTCCAGGCCCACCGGCACGATGAGATGCGCCCCGCTGGCCACCAGGCGGCCCCAGATCGCGCCCACGGTGCCGCCGTTGACGTCCGACGAGAGCACCCCCGCGTGGCCCTGCGGGTCCACGGCATTGGCGCCCTTGATGTAGACGTCGCGGGGACCGAATTCCTGTAGAAAGTCCCGCAGTCCCACGCCTGCGGGCCGGCCGTGATCCAGGAGCCGCGGGGAGACGCGGCCTTTTGACGGCGTAGATTTCAGGACTCCGTCCGTCACAATCCCCACGGTGTAGCGGGATTTCTCGAATTTCTCTCCCAGCAGCTCCTCCACGATAAACGCGTTGGTGGTGCCGCCGGCGATGCCCAGGCGGCCGTTTTTCAGCGCCCACTGCACCTCCGGAAGACCGGCCACGGCCCGGGCGATGAGTCGTTTGCTCTCGGGCGGCGTCAGAACCACCAACGCCTGGGACAACCCGGATCCTTCATCCGCCGGTGAAACGCCTTCCCATGCGAAGGGCAGGGACTGCCACGGTGAAAGGGACGAATGGGCCGATATGGTCAACGACATTGGATTACCTCCTACAGACTTCTCCGGCACCTGGATGCCCGGGAATCATTGCGGGATTCGCATCCACCCTCGCGGACTCCTGCCGTCCGCTGCGTGGGCATGGACATCCGTGAGCAGGGGGATGCGCGACATGAATCGATGCGCGACATGCATCAGATGGATATCGCGCTTGACGATCTCTATTCCCCATGATAGCTTTTTCGATGTCACCGCAGCAGTACTCGCCGCAGGAATACTGGCCGCCGCAGGAGTATTCGTTTCCGATTCATTCCGACCTCTCGGCGCGGACCTCACAATCTGGTAAACTCAACAGCAGGGTTCACGGGACCCCCGGCCGTCAAGGTCCGAAGGTCCGGCCACCGCAGGGAGGCACGACGAGCCATGAGCACGCCGATCACTCCGGCCATTTGCGTGGAGAGCCTGACCCGGCGCTTCCGGCGTACCGCCGCCCGGCGAAAAGCATGGCAAATTCTGTTTCGCGGCGAAAGGCGCCAGGACGCCCCGCCATCGGCCCAAGAAGGGAGAACCATCGCGCCAAGCGCCCAGGGATGCGGCCAAAACGGACACGCCCTGGGCCCCGAGGAATTCTGGGCTCTGGCAGGCATCGATCTGGAAGTCCGCAGCGGTGAATTATTCGGCCTCTTGGGTCCCAATGGAGCCGGCAAGACCACCCTGATCAAGATCCTGGCCACCTTGTTGGCCCCCACCTCCGGCCGGGCTTGGGTGGCAGGCTATGACGTGGTATCCGACCCCTACAGTGTCCGGCGCCACATCAACATGGTCTCCGGAGGCGAGACATCCGGGTACGGTATCCTCACGGTGGAGGAAAACCTCTGGCTTTTCTCGCAGCTTTACGGCATTCCCACGGCGGTGGCGCGTCCCCGGATCAGGCGGCTGCTTCAGGTGGTGCAGCTGGAAGACAAAGCGAAAAGCAAGATGAACAGCTTGTCTACGGGGCAGCGGCAAAAGCTCAACTTCTGCCGGGGATTCCTCAGCGACCCGGACGTGCTGTTTTTGGACGAGCCCACGCTGGGCCTGGACATCACCGCCGCCCGCTCCATCCGGGCCTTCGTCCGGGAGTGGATGCAGGAGAGGCCGGGGCGAACGGTCCTCCTGACCACCCACTATCTGGCGGAGGCGGAAGAACTCTGTGACCGCATTGCCATCATCGATCACGGCCGTATTCTGGCGTGCGGATCGCCGGCGGACCTCAAGTCCCGCCTGGAGCTCGGCGTCGAGCTCATCCTCCAGGTGCTGACGCCGGACAGGTCGCCGAAGTCCGGGGTCCGGGGAGAACAGATCCAGGAGATGCTGCAGGCCGCAGGAAGGGCCGTGCCTGGCTTGCGCCAGCTGAATGTCACGCTGCCTGACGCCGCAGCCGGCCTGTCTGAGGGCGGGCGCCCGGTCTCCGTTGCCGGGGATGACCGGGGCCCCACTCCCGGCACCCGGGAGAAGGGTGCCACCGTGCGGATGCTTCCGCTGTCCCCGGCGGGTGCACCGATCCAGATCCAGGCGTGGCTGCAGTCTGAACCCGCCGCCGGCGAGTTCCTGCGGCAGCTGGCCTTGGCCGGGATCACCCTTGTAGGCATCGAAAAACGCGAACCCACATTGGAGGACGTATTCCTGCACTGGGTTGGGACGGAGCCCCCGCCGGCGCCCGCAGAAACCGCTGCCGGCCGCTGAGCCCAGTGAGCCGGGTGAGCCCAATGAGCAAAACAGTCTGGGAGGCCACCACGAGCCGTCGCGCGTCATCTGACCAAGCCCAGGGGGAGCCTTTTCAGGCCGGTTCTTCTCTTGGAGCGTTCCTTGGCAGCAGGCCACCAGGACCACAGCCGCCGGGCCGGCCGCTGCCGCTTGGCTGGGCCCATTTGATCCGGCTGAACCTGCGGGCTGCCTGGGGTAGGGCCTACGTCCGGGTCATCGGCGCCAATCGGGAACTCTCCTGGGTGTTTTTTGAGATTCTGTTGCCCATCCTGGGCACCGCCGCCTATGTGTTCATCTATCGGGCCATGCACGCGCCGCCGGCTTATACGGGATTTGTCATTCTCGGCGGTGCCATGACCGCCTACTGGACGGACGTGCTCTGGAGCATGGCCAGCCAGCTTTATTGGGAAAAGGAGTCCAGCAATTTGGAAGCCTTTTTCATCGCTCCCTGCAGCCGCATGGCCATATTGGCCGGAATGGCGGTGGGAGGGGCGTTCCGCAGCACTCTGAGAGCGGCCGCCATTCTGTTTCTGGGAAGCGCCATCTTTGGCGTCCGGCTGCCGCCCGCCAACCCGCTGCTTCTGGCCGGGGTCTTTCTGCTGACCCTGGGTGCGCTCTACGGCCTGGGCATGACGCTGGCCTCGGTCTACCTGGTATGGGGCCGGGAAGCTTGGCATATCTCCACCCTGCTGCAGGAGCCCGTCTATCTGGCCGCCGGCCTGTATTTCCCTGTGCGGGCTCTGGGCGGGATCGGTGCAGGCCTGGCCAGCCTGATTCCGCTGACGCTGGGGCTGGATGCCATGCGCCAGCTGTTTTACGGCGCCCAGGCCTGGGGCTTTCTTACGGTGCCGGCGGAAATGGGACTATTGGCGGGGCAAGCCATCCTGATGCTGGTTCTGGCCAAGGTCAGTCTAGACCACATGGAGCGGCTGGCGAAGCAGGAGGGACGGTTGACTCTGAAATGGCAATGACTCTGGCTTCTTTCTGGCGGTCGGCACGGGCCGGTGCCTGGCTGGGATGGCGCTCGGAGAGCAACTGGACAGACCCGTTCCTGTTCGCCCTCTATTCGTTGGTGCAGCCTCTGGCACGCCTGCTGATCCCGCTTTTCATGTATCTGGTCATTGCCCGGCTGGCAGGTGGCAGCGGGGCCGGAGCCGGCGTGGCAGGGTCCGCCGGGGGAACCACGACGGCCGGCGCCGCGGCTGCGGCGGGTGCCTCTGCGGCAGGTGGCGCCGGAGTGCGCTTCTTCGACTTTCTCTACACGGGAAATGCGCTCTTTCTGTATGTGGGCGCCGTGCTTTCGGGGATGAGTTGGGTCATCATCGAGGATCGCGAGTTTTACCAGATGATCCGCTACATCTGGATCGCCGCTCCTTCGTTCCCCGGTTATCTGGTAGGGCGTTCCGCGGCAAAGCTGGCCATTGCCACGGTCTCTGTGAGCATGGCCCTATTGGTGGGGTGGCTCTGGCTGGACGTTCCCCTCACGATCCCGTGCTCCTGGTTCCCCGGGGCGCAAGGCGCATCCCTGCCCGCATTGCTCTTCTTCTTTGTGCTGGGCTTGGCCGCCAGCGCGACCATGGGCCTGGGCATGGCAGGGGCCAATCTGCTCTCGGCCCGGGAGGGCGGCGATCGCAGCGAAGCCCTCAATGCCACCCTCTACCTTTTCTGCGGCGCTGCGTTCCCTTTGGATGTCCTGCCGGGCTGGGCCCGTCCCTTAGGTTTGCTCCTACCGCAGACCTATTGGCTGGAGGGCATGCGCCGCCTCCTACTCCCCCCGGGCGCATCCTTCGGAAAAACGTTGAGCGGCCTGGACCTCCAGGCGCTGCTGGAGAGAATGGCCGTGACCGGCGCAATCTGGGCTGTCATTGGCGTAGGCCTGCTCTGGCTGGGGTTGCGGGCAGCCCGGGGCCGCGGCAGCCTGGACCAAGTTACGGAGCACTGACCTCCCCTCCCCTTCTCCTGGAGTATAATACCCCTGTGAGAAACCGGCCGGGCCGCCGACCCGGGGCCGCGGCCCGGCCCACACCCGGCCGGCACGACACCCCAAGGAGGTTCTCATCGTGACAGACCACACAACGAATGAGAATTCCGCTGCCCGCCTGCCGCTTTTGCAGGCCTTGGAAGGACGCCGCAGCATCCGCCGCTATCTGCCGGACCCCGTTCCGGACGACCACCTGCGTGAAATCGTCCGCCTGGCCACTTTGGCTCCCAGCGCCAGCAACAAGCAGATGTGGCGGTTTGTGGCTGTGCGGGACCGCAACCTATTGAACCAGATGGCTGCAGTCATCGAAGAAAAGATCGAAGAAATGGCGGCGTGGCCGGAATCCAAAGGCCGTGAGCGGCAGATCCTGGCCAGCAAGAGCTGGAACCTATTCTTCACCGGGGCGCCCGTGACCTTCGTGGTGCTGGTCTCCCCCTACGCCTCGTCCACCGAGGCAGTGCTGCAGGCCCGTGGCCTGAGCCCGGCGGAGATCGATGCCCTCCGGCAGCGTCCGGATTTGCAGAGCATCGGAGCCGCCGTGGAGAACCTCCTGCTGGCGGCTTACGCCTACGGCTATGGGACAGTGTGGATGACGGGGCCCCTGGTGGCAGCCCGGGAATTGGAAAAGCTTCTGGGCATCGAGCCGCCGTGGCGCATCGCCTGCCTTGTGCCCATGGGCAGGCCGGCGGAGCACCCGGAGCCCCATCCTCGCAAGCCTCTGGCCGAGGTCCTGGAGATCCGCTAACCGGGGTCCTGGAGATTCGTCGGACCGGCGCTTGGCTACGCCAGCGCCGAGTCAGGCTGGGCCTGGCGGCGTGCCAGCAGATCGCGCACCTTCTGCACCAATGCCTCCGGCGTAATGGGCTTGTTCAGCAGGGCATCCGCCTTGATCCAGCGCCGCGCCTGGCGATCCTGGAGCGAAAAGCGGATGCCCATTTCCTCATAGGCCGAGCTGAGCAGCATCACCGGCACGTGCTCCGTGGCCGGGCTGCTTTTCAGCCTGTGGCACAGGATGAAGCCGGCGTCCCGCTCCTCCATCATGACATCGGAAATCACCAGGGAAAAGCCCGGCAAATCCGGCTTGCGCAGGGCCTCCCGCACGCAGGTGGCAGGAACCACCTCATAACCTGCGCGCTCCAGGGCCGCCTGGTTCGCCTGTAGGATATTCAAGTCATCATCCACCAACAAGATCCGTTCCGCCACGGAACTCGCCTCCTGTGTGGCCTGGTTCCCGCCGGGCCCCGAACGGGGCCCGGCGGCATCCCCGTATGGCGCCTGAGCCCCATTACTGCTCCTGTGCTTGTGCCAACAACTGTTCGGCCAGGCCGGGCCGGGCGGTATAACGCGTATGCAACAGCTTGTGGGCCGCCTCGCTGCCGGGCTGCCCCAGGTGGCGCCTGTAAAGCTCCACCACCGTGGGGTTCCGGTGCGACACGCGGATGGCCGATTCCTGGTCCAACGCGTACAGGCCCGCCATGCGCCGCTTGAGCTCCTCTACGTTGGCCGGCCGCGGCTGGCCGCCCCCGCCGATGCACCCGCCCGGGCAGGCCATGAACTCCACGAAATCATACTGCCGCTCGCCGCGGCGGATGCTGTCCAGAAGCTTTCCGGCGTTGGCCAGGCCGTTGACCACGGCACAGCGCAGCTGAATGCCGCCTTTCTTGCCAGGCTGCAGATCCACCACCGCCTCCTTGACGCCTTCCAGCCCCCGCACCGCCGGGAAATCCACTTTCTCCAAATCGCGGCCGTTGACCATCCAGAAGGCGGTGCGCAGCGCCGCCTCCGCCACGCCGCCCGTGGCGCCGAAGATGGTGCCGGCCCCTGTAGATTCACCCAAGGGTGAATCAAAGTCCATAGGTTCCTGATCCGCAGGGGACACGCCCGCCAGCTCCATCATGCGCAGGAGTTCACGGGTGGTCAGCACCGCATCCACGTCCCGGGTGCCAGCAGGCTGCATCTCCGGCCGCTCCGCCTCGAACTTCTTGGCTGTGCAGGGCATGATGGATACCACGAACAGCCGGTTGGGATTGATTCCCTGCTCAAACGCATACAGCCGCTTGATCACCGCGCCCAGCATCTGCTGCGGCGACTTACAGGTAGAAAGATGGGGCAGGAAATCGGGATGGAAATGCTCCACATATTTGATCCAGCCCGGGCTGCAGGACGTGAACAGCGGAAGCGGCCCCACATGCCCCGTGGCTCCCGGCCTTCTTTCGGGGCCTGTGGCCCCGGCTGTGTCCGTATTCCCCGGCACGGCGCCGGCTGCCTGAAGGCGCTCCACCAGCTCATGGGCTTCCTCCATGATGGTCAGGTCCGCGCTCCACTGCGTGTCGAACACCCGGTCGAAGCCGATCTGGCGCAGGGCAGCCACCAGCCGCCGTGTGCTCTCGAGCGTGGCGGGCATACCGAACTGGCTGTCCACAGCCACCCGCACAGCAGGCGCAACCTGGGCCACCACCACCCGGTTGGGATCGTGGATCGCAGCCCACACCTCCTCCAGGCTGCTGCGTTCCCGCAAAGCCCCGGTGGGACATACCATCACACACTGGCCGCAATAGACGCAGCTGGCCTCCTGCAGAGTTCTCCCCAGGGCCGGCGCAACGACTGCGCGGAAGCCCCGGTTGGTGAAGTCGATGGCGCCCACGCCCTGTACCTCGGAGCACACCCGCACGCACTTGCCGCACAGGATGCATTTGTTGGGGTCCCGTTCAACGGGGCTGCCCAGGTCCGGCCGGGCCTGGCGTTTCTCGCCCCGGTAGCGGCGCTCCCGCACCCCCAGCTCCCGGGCCAGGTCCTGCAGATCACAGTTGCCGTTGCGCTCGCAGACCAGGCAGTCTTCCGGATGATTGGCCAAAAGCAGCTCCACCACGGTCTTGCGACCCCGTAGGACCCGCTGCGAATGAGTAGACACCACCATTCCCGGCTGCACCGGTTCTGAGCAGGACGGAACCAGATTGCGCCGGCCCGCCACCTCCACCACGCACACCCGGCATCCGCCGAAGGGCGTTCGCCCCTCCAGGTAGCACAGAGTCGGTACGTGGATCCCGATGCCGCGCAGGGCCTGCAACAGCGTGCTCCCGGCAGGAACCTGCACCTTGCGCCCATCTACGGTGATCTCCACCGTCGTGGCACCGCCCGTTGCCGCCGCTGCGCCTGCCGCAGCCGGGGTTGCACTGGTTTGCGCCGCCTGGACGCGTTCTGTTTTCTGTTTCGCCATGTCTTTTCCCACCTCGTCCAGCCCCGCTTACTCCACAGTCACCGCATGGAAGCGGCAAGTCTCTGCGCACATGCCGCAGCGCGCGCATTTGTCCTCGATAATGTAGTGCGGGCGCAGCTTCTCGCCCACGATGGCCTTCTGCGGGCACCGGCGGGCACAAGCCCCACAGCCGTTGCACACATTGGGATTGATCCGGTAATGCAGCAGGGCCTTGCAGTGCTTGGCTGGGCAACGGCGCTCGAACACATGGGCCTCGTACTCAGCACGGAAGTAACGCAACGTGCTCAAAACCGGGTTGGGAGCCGTCTGCCCCAGGCCGCAGGCAGCTGTGTCCCGCACCGCTTCCGCCAGGGTTTCCAGCAAGGTGACATTCTTGAAGCGCACCAGCGGGTCTAGGCCCGGGCCCAAGCTGGAGGGAAGGGACGTATCCACCACTGCGGCGGTTCCCTCTGCGGCCGGCACCGTCTCTGCACCCGCCGTCACTTCCCCGGCCGTTGCAGGCTCCGCCACCAACGGCGGCCGGCCTGGAATGAGAGGCGGAGGCTGAACTCCACCGCCGGCGCCGACAGCTGCAGCCCGCACCGGAGCCGCCGCTGTCCCTGCAGCCACCGGGGCGCCGGCCGTATCCCCTGGCGCGGCGGCAGCCGCCGGCAGCGCCGCCCCGGGCACACTGCCACCCACGATCTGCTCCAGAATCTCCGAGAGGCGCTTTAGCCCTTCACGGCAAGGCACACATTTCCCACAGGACTCATCCCGGGTGAAGTTGGTGAAGAAGCGGGCCACATCCACCATACAGGTGGTGTCGTCCATCACCACCAACCCACCGGAGCCCATCATGGCCCCCGCAGCGATCAGAGAGTCGTAATCGATAGGCGTATCCAGCATGGACTCCGGCAGGCAGCCGCCCGACGGCCCGCCAATCTGAACCGCCTTGAAGGCATGGCCGCTGCCCATGCCGCCGCCCACCTCATAGATGAGATCCCGCAAGAGCGTCCCCATGGGGACTTCCACCAGCCCGGTGTTCTTCACTTTGCCGGTCAGGGCGAACACCTTGGTGCCTTTGCTGCCCTCAGTGCCGATTCCGGCAAACCACGCCCCGCCCTGGCGGACGATGGGCGGTACATTGGCGTAGGTCTCTACGTTATTGATGTTGGTGGGATGCCCCCACAGCCCTGACTGGGCCGGAAACGGAGGTCTGGGCCTCGGCATGCCCCGCCTGCCCTCGATGGAAGCCATCAGGGCCGTCTCCTCGCCGCAGACGAAGGCGCCCGCGCCCACCTTGATCCGGATGTCAAACGCAAACCCGGTCCCCAGGATGTTCTCCCCCAGCAATCCGACCTCTTTGAGCTGGGCGATGCTGTGGCGCAGCCGTTTCACAGCCAGCGGGTACTCGGCGCGCACGTAGATGTATCCGTAGCGGGCGCCGGTGGCATAGGCCGCCAGCATCATGCCCTCCAATACCCGGTGTGGATCACCCTCCAGGACGCTCCGGTCCATAAAGGCACCCGGATCCCCCTCGTCGGCATTGCAGATCAGATACTTGGGTTCCCCTTTCGCTTGGCGGAGAAGACGCCATTTGCGACCGGTGGGAAATCCCCCGCCGCCTCGGCCCCGCAGCCCGGAGATCTCCACCTCGTGCAAGATCTCTTCCGGCTGCCGCCGCTGCAAAGCGTCGGCCAAGGCCTCGTAGCCGCCAGCCGCCACATACTCGGCTAGAGAGTCCGGATCAATGAGTCCACAATTGGCCAAGACCACCCGCATCTGCTTTTTCTGGGATGGCAGCTCCTCCAGCCACGGCAGCTGTGCCTCGGCCGAACTACCATCCTCCGGCCTCGCTGGCACGGTGTTGGAGCCCCACAACGCATCGAGCGGGCTTTTTACCCGGGCGATGGCCAAATCCGCCGGCATCTCCCCGCCTTCCAGGTAGGAAATGAGGCGCTCTGCATTTTTCCGGGTTACATCTCCGAAGATCACCCGCGGCCTGCCCGCGATCTGCACATCCACCATGGGTTCCCGGTAGCAAAGGCCGCGGCAGCCTACCCCTTTCACGACCACGCGGCCCTGGGTCTGGGCTGCGTACTGATGCAAAACTTCGAAAACCTTTCCTGCCCCCGCAGCCATGCCGCAGGTTCCGGTGCCGACCCAGACCATGGCCCAAACATCGGGGCCACCGGCGGTGCCGGCAGGCCGAACAGGCCCGGCCAGGCGCAGGAGACGGGAGCGCCGTGTTCCCCGACAGGCAGCGTCGTCATGGCAGAGGGGCCCCTGGCGCAGGCAGTCCAGCAGCCGGCTGCACGGCGTCTGCGGGCTGTGCGTGCATTTTTCACAGCAAGGTGCAAGAAACTCCTCCATCAAGCCGAACCACTCCTCTACGCAGAATACGTTCGCAGGATCCGGGGCAGCTGCTGAGGGGTCAACCGGCCGTGGAACTCATCATCGATCATGATCACCGGCGCCATCCCGCACGCGCCCAGGCAAGCCACCAGCTCCCAGGTGAACCGGCCGTCCGGCGTGGTCTGCCCGGGGGCGATTCCCAGTTCGGCCTGCAGGGCGTCACGGAGCATCTGCGCTCCTTTGACGTGGCACGCCGTGCCTGTGCAGGAACGAATAATGTGCTTGCCCACCGGGGTCAGGCGGAATTGGTTGTAGAACGTCGCCACTCCGTAGACGCGGCTCAGGGGCACATGCAGGATCTCCGCCACCGCTGCCAGATCTTCCGCGGGAAGGTAGCCAAATTTCCCTTGCACCGCCTGGAGCAGGGGGATCAGAAGCTCCTCGCCTCTTTGTCCCTCGGCCGCAGCATCATCCACCGCCGCCTGTAGATACGCAAACCGTTGGGCTGGGGCCTGAACCTGCACCAGCCGCGACCCGTCCTGTGCGCCATTGGCCATGACGGCCTGCACCTCCTGAGTTGTTCAAATAGGCCGACAAGTCTGAAGGATTGTCAATGTGATGTCTTTCACTATCTTTTCTATAGTGATGACATTCACTATTTCGAATAAAACAAAACGCCAGGCCCAGTTCTGACTTCTAGCACATAGTATACCAGGACGCTCCTTCTGTGTCTACAGTGCGCCCTGTTCAAAAGCGCTACCCACCGGAAGCAGAGGAACCGAACAAATTCCAGCCGCTGGCGGAAGGATCAGCCGGCGCCTGCACCTGCTCGCCCTCTCCCGCCAGCTGCCGGACGGACGTGCTCTGCGTTTGCTGGGGCCACTGGAAGGTCTGCAGCTTCGTCTGCAGCTCCTTCTTCAGCTCTTCCTCCACCCAGGGCTTCATCTGCTGCCACCGCTGGATTTCTTCGCCAGAAAGCGGATTTACGCGCAGCCGCTGCTGCACGCCCTGCCCGGTCCCGGAACCCCCAGGTTGCCCGGCACTTTGGGTTTGAACGGCCTGCCCGGGACCGTTGGAAGGCTTGGCACCAGCCTGGGCACTTCCCAGCTGCAGGGCAGGTTGCCCTTTGGACTGCGCCAACCCCTTCGCAAGCAGGGGGGACCCGGACTTGCCGGGCCTCAGCACGGCGCGTATGGATCCGGACGGCAAAGCAGGCACGGCCGGCACTGCATAGCGCTGCACGCCGTTGACCGGGTTGACCGATTGGGAGCGAGCCACCGGTTCGTCGCCAACCTGGACTTCCTGTTGAGCCCCCACATCTGCCACCTGCGCCGGCTGGCTGCGCTGCCGGACCTCCACCCGGCCCTCCCAGACCGAAACACGGGAATCCTGCGGCGTGGTCGACACACTGAAGACCGTTCCCCGGGCTCCCGCTACCACGCTGGGGGTTTCGATCTCGTAGCGAAACAGGCTCTCCGCCTGCTTCATTACATGAACCCAGACACGCCCCAAATCCAGGCGAATACGAATGACCTGCGGGCCACCCAGCTGCAGGCTGGAATCCGAGGCCGTCCCGGCGCCGTCACTCTGGAATTTCCCGGACCACTGGGTCCGCCACGCTGGCTGCAGGCCGAGACCCACTCCTGTGGCGGTTAAACGGTTACTGCCCGGCCAGCGGACTGCAAAACCCGCGGCATCGAAAGAGTGCCATCTGCTGCCAGAAGTTGCGCTCCGGGTCGCCGCAGGCGCCTGGGTTGCGGCACGGCGGGCCCCGTGCTGAGCAGGGGCTCCGGGGCCTCCCTTTGCGACCAGGCTGCCAGAGCCGGTAGCGGCATCCCCCGCGCCCTGCCGCACGGTAGAACTCCCGCCCTCTTTCCGCCAGCTCGCGGTGCCGGAGGGGTACGGGCTCAGCACGGCGTCCCAGATGTCACCCGCCGGCTGCCCGCTCCCGGCGCCCGAGTACGCCAGCCCGGACCACGCCGGGACCGGCATACCCTGGCTCAGGCTGTCATCCAAACGCCCATCCAAACGCCAGGCGGCACCGCTCCCTGTTTCCCAGGCGTAGCCGCTTCCGCTTTCGCCAAGAGAAGGATTCGTCCGCTCCAGGCGGCCCCGGGTCAGCCACAAGCCGGGCCACCACTGAGGCAGGGCCATCACCGTCACCTGAGTCTGGGGATCCAGCCGGACACTGCTCCCGTCCGGAAAGCCCAAATCCGCCCAGGAGCGGATGCCGGTCCGGATGCTGTCCCGTACCCGCAGAATCTGGCCCGTGTAAGCAGGGCGCCAGTCATCGCTGGGGCGCCGCACATCCACGCTGCCCTGCAGGGCGGCAATCTGTAACTGGGGTAAACCGGAGCGCTCCCCCGCCACAGAGCCATACCCGGCCCAGCAGCCCACCGCAGACAGCAGAGCAATCAACAGAGCCCAACGGCCCAGCCAGTGCCGCCATGCGAGCCATGGAAGCTGGGACTTCGCCTTCAGCCCGGCCAACCCCTCCGGCGGAGGAGCATATGGATCATGACTCTGGGAGCCCGGCCCCGGGCGCTCCTGCCACATGGATTGCACCTCTACAAACTGAGAATGTCTTCGACGGCCAAATCCTCGCGGTCCTGCAGACTGATGAAATCCTCTCCCACCTTGACGAGGGGGCGGGTGGGATGACGATCATCGATGAAGACCACCTGGCCCACCTGGCCATCGCTCAACCGGACCTGGCTCCCAACGTAGAAAGAAGCCACATGGTCCAGGAATACCCGCACGAACTGGGGGTCCAGCCGAGAAAAACTCTCATCGTGCAAATGCTCCGCGATCCGGAAATGTGGAACGCGCCGCCGGTAAGGCCGCTCAGCGCTCATGGCCGCATACACGTCGGCGATGGCCACCAAACGGCTGAAAGGAGCGATCTGCGCTCCCGTCAGCCCGTAGGGGTAACCGCTGCCGTCGCCGCGCTCGTGATGCTGCAGCACTGCCGACCTCACCTGCTCGGGAATGGAGCTGACCCCCGAGAGAAGCTCGTATCCGGCCAGCGGGTGCTGGCGGATGATCCGGATCTCGTCCGGAGTCAGGGGTTCCTGCTTGGACAGAATCGGCTCCGGAATCTGCGCTTTGCCCACATCGTGCATCATGCCTGCCTGAGCCAGAACACGCAGCTCGCCTTCTGAGAGTTTCAGCCACCGCCCCAGCAGGGCCGCCACCAGCGCCACATTCACAGAATGGGTGAACGTCGGATCGCTGGCTTGGCGCAGCCGCACCAATAGCGCCAGGACATCATGAGTGGTATGGACCACGTGGGCGATGGCCTCCGCTGCCTCCCGCACCTCCGAGGCCGGCAAAAACTGACCCAGCCTGCCGCTACGCATGACGTTTTCCACGGTGGCGGTGGCGGCGCGATAGGTTTCCTGGAAATGCCGTTTTTCCAACTCCAGCTCCGGCACAGCGAGCGGGCTGCCGCCCTCACTGTCCGGCCGCATACCGGTTTTCGGCGCATCCGCGACAGTTGAAGGGGAGGATTCATGGCTGGACCGGGTGGTTTCCGCGCCGTGGTGCCTCTGGGCCGCTTCGCTGCTGCCGCTGCCAGGGCCAGGGGCCGTGATAGAGGGTTCGGCGAGGTCATCTACCACCTCCACATAGACCTCACGGACTCCCTGGCGATGCAAGCTCTCCAGGTGGCCGCGGGTGAGCACGACACCTTCCCGCAGCAGCAGAGCGCCATATTCCGAGTAGACACTACGGACCAGCCGGGACCCGGGAATCAGATTCGAGACCTTTACAGCCACCCGCATGGGCAGGATTCCCGCTCCTCTCACAGATTCCATTTGCTTGTATTTTTCGTCAGAAAAGCTAGGAAATCCTGCCCAAGCCAGAAAAGATCAGACAGACTGCTTCTCCGGCTTCTGGATCGCATCATGCTGTACGTAGCGCTGTCCCGCCAGTTGACTGAGCCAGTTGATGGCCACCCGGGCTCCATCTCCCGCCGTGACGATGGTATGGACGCTGGTCCCGGCCACAACCCCGGCAGCCCACACGCCCTCCAGAGGCGTACGGCCCTGGCTGTCCACTTCCACCACTTCCTTGATGCGCGGCTCCGAAGCTGGCTTGGTGGGCACACCCATGCGCTTGGCCAACTCGGTGTTGACCCCCGTGGCCAAGAGAAGCGTCCCTGCTTCCAACGTCGTCCCGTCTGCCAGGCGCAGCACGAATCCCGGCTCCCCGGCGGTCCGGCGCTCCACCTGCTCCACGGTTCCCCGCACCAGCTGAGCGCCTAACCGCGCGGCCTGCCGGAGACCGCGCTCCACCAAATCCGTGCCGGTGACTCCCTCCAATGGGTAATGATTCTCAATCCAGGCCCTGCGTGTAATCCCCTTGTCGTCGTCTACCAGGGCGGTCTTCTTGCCAGCCTTGGCGGTGAACATGGCGGCGCTGGCGCCCGCAGGCCCGGCTCCAATGATGGCGATATCGTACATCTGCGTGTTTTCCTCCTTGGCCTTGCTCGGCAGGCGGCTTCGCAGGCTTTGACCGCTCGTGCGGATCCCTGTGCCTCTGCGCAAGGTTGAGCTTTATCAATAACAGTTATCAGTGTATCTTGGCGGACAGAAAAGCGCAAGAGGGTGGCACAAACGAAGCGGGATGGCCGCAGCGAAATCCACGGCCATCCTGCCTTGCCGCCCCGCGCCGTTTTGGCGCCGCCTGCCGTGTCCTGTGCCCCGGAGGCTACAAGTTCTTAGCGTAGGGAATCCATCACAGCACCCAACGTGGTGTCCGCCACTGCCGTGACCTTGTCTGCAGCCCCGTAGTAGATCCGCAACTGCTCGCCGGGGCCCGGGACAACTCCGCAGGTGAACACCGTATTATTGAAGAAGCCGGTCCGCTCGTAGCCCATAATGGGCGACATGACCGGATCCTGGGAGCGAGCCAGCACCCGCGTGGGATCCTGCCGGTCTAGAAGCACAGCCCCCAGAAAGTAGGAATTATCTTCGTTCGCCCCATGATAGATTTCCAGCCATCCCTCCGGCGTGAGCAAGGGCGGGGCACCTGCCCCCACCCGGATGCCGTCCCACATGCCCGGCCGCCGGCCGAGGAGGTGGTGGTTGTTTCCCCAATACTGCAGATTGTCCGAGAACGCGATCCAGATGTCCGGCGAGCCCAGATGGCTGCTGCTGGGCCGGTGCAACACGGCATAATGACCCTGTACAGTGCCGGGAAAGACCGCCACATCCTTGTTGTCTGGCGTAAAGATGATTCCCAGACGCCGGAAATCCACGAAATCACGGGTTTCCATCAGCCCAACGGCGATCCCCAGATTGGAAACCGCCGTATACGTGATCAGGTAGCGGTCCTCCTCTGCCAAATAGGTGATCCGTGGGTCTTCGATCCCGTACGTCTCGTACCGGGACCGAGGCACGATCGTGGGCCGGGCGTCCACCTGGAAATGATAGCCGTCCCTGCTGCGCGCCAGGCGCAGGTGGGACAGCGAGCTGAGGTAGCGATGGCCGCCGTAAATGACCTGGCGCGGATCCGAAAGATCCAGTCCGGGCGAATTCTTCGGAATGGATACCACGCGGATTTCGCCGCGGTCCGGGTCCGCAGTTACAATGGGGACGGTATCTGGGTCCGTGCAGCGCGCGGCCTCCGCCACCCGCAACAGCAGAAAAGTCTCCTCCCCCACCTGAACCGCCCCGGCGTTGAAGGCCCCCACAACTTCCAGCCCATCGGCGCTAGGCGGCACGTCTTCCGGACGGATGATCGGGTTGCCCGGATAACGGACAGGTTCCACCGGCGCACCTCCTGAAATGATCCTGTGGGCAGATCCAGATTAAATGACCCTGACAGGACTCCACCATGATAGCATGACCCTGAAGGCCCTACAATAGGGTATTCAAATGGACAGGCCCGGCAATGCCAGACAGCCTTGCCGGGCGGTGAAGACCATTCCCATGGAATGGGAGGCCGGCAGGAACCTACCCGCGCCGGACGACCTCCGGGCCTACGGACGGGGATCTTCGGGTCCGGGCGCGGCCCCCGGTTTCTGAGGTCCGTGTTCCGGAGGCTCCGATTCCTTGACTTGCGAACCATCTGTGTCCTCGAACGAACGCCAACAGCGGCAACGGCCGTGGCCGGCCCCCCAGGCTGGGCGGTGCCGGGCGCCGCGACCCGCTCCATGGCGGCCGACACAGGGCGCAAACCCTGCTACCGGCCGGAAGTCCCGAGGAGTGGTGGACCTGGCATCCGTCCGCCCCGTCCTGCCCGTTTCCCGGGCGCACCAACCACGCCCGTATCCGCTCATAGGGCCCTGGCCCATAGGGCCGGTTCCATCTCCAAAAGGCATCTTTGCTTCCCCCATGTCGAATGCTTTGGTCCCTTGTTTTTTTTTGCCGGCTGCAGCAAGCGAAGGATCCATTCGATTTATGAGCATTTGCTCAATATCATCCTACAACGGATACGGGCATATGTCAATAACCCGTGCGGAAATCCCATCCCACCCCCACGCAGGGAGAAGGAATTATTGGCCTCTTCAGGGAACTGAAAGACGAAATGTCCCTCTTATGCCCAAGATCCTGGAGGAGTGCCCCCTATGTTTCCACAGTTCTTATTATTACAGCATTGTCCGCACCGCCTGCGTGCCAGGCGGGCGGCCATAGGCCTGTCTGTTCTGGCGCTCTTCGCCCTGTCCCTGGTCGCCGGAGGCCCGGCACAGGCCGAAACCGTTTCGTCTGGAACGCCGGCCCTGGAGCAAACGCCCCTGGACGGAGCGTCCCTTCCGCTGTCCGCAGGCGGAAGCATGCTGGTGAATCCCGCCCTGGCAGCGGACTATGCACAGCGCTCCCTGCTGGCCGAGGCCTGGACCGGCCCGGATGGGAACCAGTGGCGCCTGGGCCTGCTGGATGGTGGCAGCACACTGGGGAAGGGCGGGCTTTTCTGGGACCGCTGGAACACGGCGTCTGCAGGCACAGACCAGCTCTCTTACGTCTGGGCCACCTCGCTAGGAACAGCCTTGCGCCTCGGGGCAGGGATTCATTACCGGAACCAGTTCCCCGTGCAAACCGTCCCCCCGGGCACCGCCCAACCCGCCGTGAGCCAGGCGTGGCTGGGCAGTGCCGGGCTCACGGTACGTCTTACCGACTGGCTCCAGGTGGCGGGCAGCATCCGGGACCTGCCCATCGGCGGGGACCTGAGCAAATCCCTTTCCACGCTGGCCAACACCGGGCTTTTGGTGCAGCAGGGCGCATTCCTGTTGTCCGGTGAAGGCCTTTTCCAGTCGCCGCCTGGGCAGGCTGGGGATCTGATGTTCTATGGCCTCCAGGGCGGCGCGGTTCTGCGGTTGGGCGGAGTCTGGCAAGTACAGGCCGCAGGCAGGGTATACCGCTCCTGGGACCGTCCGGGCTGGTGGGAAGCTGCGGCCGGCGTTTCGGCAGGATATGCCTACAACGGCAATCTGTTCCGCCTGGGCTGGTTCCGCACCCGCAGCAGCCCGGCGGAGCCACCGGTCAGCCACTATGGGTTGTCCCTGGTCTGGAATTTCGAGTGATGGCGGCCCGGGCGGAACAGGTCCGGCCCGGCCTCGTTGCAGCCCGCGCACGCTTGGCACAGGCGGCGGGCCGTGGGGGTGGCAGCCAGGCCGCTTAAGCCGGTTTCCCGCAGGGACTCCGGCATGGCCCGGCCCACCTGGGCCACGGCGGTTATGACTTCGTCGGGCGGAACGGCACTGCGGACTCCAGCCATAGCCATGTCCGCGCAGGCCAGCGCCACCGCCGCCGCACTGGCGTTACGCTTCACACAAGGGACCTCCACCAAGCCGCAGACAGGGTCGCATACCAGACCCATGAGCCCTTTGAGAGCCAACGCCGCGGCGTGGGCGGCGCACTCCGCCCGCCCGCCGGCCAATTCCACAGCGGCTGCGGCGGCCATGGCTGCCGCTGAGCCAATCTCCGCTTGGCAGCCGCCTTCCGCTCCGGAAAGGGTGGCGCCCGCGGCCACCACCTCGCCGACGGCGGCAGCGGCAAAGAGGGCATCCACCTGGCGTTCCTCCGGGGCTTTCAGGGCCTCGGCCACCGCGGAGAGCACCCCTGGCAGCACGCCGCAGGATCCCGCCGTGGGTGCCGCCACCACCACCCCCATGCAGGCGTTGACCTCGGCCACAGCCAAGGCCCGGGCCATGGCAGCAGCCAGAACCGGTCCGCCCAGCAGCTGCCCTGCCTGGGCACTCTTTTGCAGCCGGGCTGCGTCGCCTCCCACCAAGCCGCTGCGGGACCTGGGGGATTCGGAGAGCCCCCGCTGGATGGCCCGCTGCATTACACGCAGCCGCTCGGCCATGGCATCCTGCAATGTTTTGGGGCTGACCGCCTGCCGGCGGGCCTCCTCGCGCACTGCCAGTTTACCCAGGCTCAGCCCATAGGCAGAGGCACGCTGAACCAGATCCCGGAAAGACGAAAAATCCGCGGGATCCCGGAGGCCTGAGCCGGGAGGCTCGACCCCCTTTGCGGCCGGAAGCTCGGCGGGCGGGGGCGGGGAACAGGTTGAGCCGGTTCCCGCCGGCGCTTCCCCTTCCAGAGGAGGTACCGCCAGGGCTTTGCGTATGCCAGGCTGCGCGCGGATCGCCATGAGGGTGGCCGCAGGAGCCGGCTGATCCAGCTCGAGAACTGTGATGGCCCGGCCGCCTTTGGCTGCACGGGTCACCCGCATGCGGGCGATGTTCACCGCTCCTGCAGCCAAAGACGACGTCACCGCGGCAATGACGCCTGGGCGGTCCTCGTGAAAAAGCACCAGCGTGGCATACTCCCCGCTCAGCTGCACATCCAGATCGCCGATACGGAAAACCTCCACTTTGCCGGCGCCCAGGGAACGTCCCCACACCACCGCAGCACCGCCGTTGCGGCCCGTGAGCTCGAACAGGGCGGTGTTTGGATGCGCCGGGCTCAGATCAGCTGCTCGGAAGGTGACATCCAACCCGCATTGCCGGGCCAGCTCCCTGGATTCAGGAATGCGCTCGTCTGCCGGGGTCAGGCCCAACAGCCCGGCCACCAGGGCCAGGTCCGTGCCGTGGCCGCGGCCGGTGGCGGCAAACGAGCCGTGCAACGTGATGATCGCGTGAGCCGGTTCGTCATCTAAAATGGCGCGGGCCAGGTTGCCCAGGCGCACTGCGCCGGCGGTGTGGGAGCTGGACGGCCCCACCATGACCGGGCCGATGATCTCCAGAAGAGCCATGGAATCCGCCCCTCAGGGTTCGTACTTCGCCAACCGGCGGAAGGCCTCGATTTTGTCGGTTCTGCCGATATGGGCCATTTCCAGGGCCCGCCGCAAGGTCTCAATGGAACGGTCGTACAAAGGCCGGTCCACCGGGAATGGCGTTCCATCCTTTCCGCCGTGGGCGAAACTGTAGCGCACGGGGTCGCGAAAACTGGCCGGCGCCCCGTAGATGACCTCCGCCATGAGGGCCAGCGCGCGCAATGTTCGGGGACCTACCCCGGGTCTGGCCAGAAGACTGGTGAAATCCTGCGGCGGCTGGGAATAGAGATCCAGAAGAACCCTCTCCAGATGCTGGGCCTGGGGCACTGCGTGCGCCGCCGGCAGCCACAAGGACCGCAGGCGCTGCAGGCGCCGGGCGTCCGCTTCCCCAGGCGGGAACTCCTGCGGATCCATCTCCTGCCCCGCCGCCGGAACGGCACCAGGGGGACCCGCTTCACGCCGGACCGGGCCTTTTGCCCCCTGCCAGGCCAGGCTCAGCTGGACGGCCCGCGGTGCCTGGGTCCGCAGCGCCGCCGCACCCCACCCCACCCCCGTGGCCGCGGCGTCTGCCGCGGTCGAGGACTGCGAGGGAGGCGGCGCCGGCAGTCGTGCCACATCCGCAAGGATCCGCCCGTAGTGGCGCAACAATCGCTCCGGTTTCTCCCGCACCAGCTCCACGGATGCTTGCCGGTTGATGCCGCCTTCGCGTGCCACCAAATTCAGAGGCGAAGTGACTTGATCGCAGCAGACTGCTGCTTCCGGCTCGCAGGTGAAATCCATCACCGGCGCATCGGCCGTGCTCAGCCAATGATAGCGCCGGGCCCAGCCGGTTTCCCCGTTCATCCCCTGTTGGACCACGGCCCACTGCCCGTCCCGGGTGAAGATAAAGGTGTGGTGGTAAATCTGAAAGCCGTCCTGGATGGCCGTGTTATCCACCTTGGCTGCCAGGCGGCTGGCGCGCACCAGGCTTCCTGCGTCCGCCGCCAGGGCGTAGCGGGAGACCATCTCCTCCACTTCCCGGGGGGTCTGCCTGGACGTGGCTCCTTTTCCCCCGGCCACAAAAATGCCCAACTCCGGCCCGCGGCGGCGCAGTGCCTCTTTCAGTGCACCGCAGACCGTGGTGGTCACCCCGGAGGAGTGCCAGTCAAACCCCAGCACACTGCCGAGGGCCTGAAACCAATAAGGATCCGCCAGGCGGCGCAGGACCTCCACCGGGCCGAACTCCACCACGATGGCTTCGACGATCTCGCCGGCCAGAGCCTGCATGCGTGGAAACAACCAGGCAGGGCAACGGCCCCCGTGCAGGGGCAGGGTCGCGGTGCCCTGGTGCCGTCCTCTCATGAAACTGGACGCCTCCCGTTCTTTCCCTGTTATTCGCCCTCCAGCAGAAGGGTTTCCTCCTTTTTGGACCGGGCCGGGAGCCTTCGAGAAGAATCTGGCACGCTCGACAAAAGGAGGAAAGGCCCCTGTACCTGCAGAACTGACGATCCATGGGGCTTCCAACCCATGCTTGAATTGCGATGTTCTGCCAGCGCCGAATCCCGCCTGGCAGCGGATTCCAGGGAGGGTGACGTCTCCGTGTCCATGCTCTTCCCCTTCAGCCGGCGTCTCAGCCGGACCTGCGCAGCCCGCCACGTCTCAAAAACCGCCCTGCGGCGGTCCTTTGCAGCGGCTCTGCTGGGTGCGTTGTTGCCCATTCTGGCCGGATCATGGGCTTTTCAAGCCATGGACTTGCTTGCGGCCGCCGGCGTGGCAGAGGCTGCGCCGCGCCTTGCCGCCCCCGCAGCCGGGGCCCCGGAGGCAGGCCTGCCGGCGCGACCGGGCATGGCAGCGTCCTGGTTTACCCTGAAAGGCAGCCATGTCACCCTCCTCTATCCCAAAGGATACGAGGACTACGCCCGCGCCACCCTGCCGGTGGCAGAAGAAGCCCTGGCCAAGACCAGCAGCCTGCTGGGCCAGCCGGAGCCGGCAAACCTCTACCTGGTGGTGTCCGACAATATGGACACTTTCAACGGCTTCACGCAGGATCTGGCTTATCCCCAGGTTGCCCTTCTGCTGCCCCCTCCCGATATTCTGGCACTGTGCACCGCAGGTCTCCAGGCGGACAGCCGTTCCCTGCTGGAGATGCTCATCATCCACGAATTCACACACGCTGTGCACATGGAGACCGCCACCGGTGTCACCAGTGTGCTGCGAAGCATCTTCGGCCATGTCCCGCTGCTGACCACCCCTTGGGCCAGCATTGACACCCCTCCTACGCTTCTGGAGGGATTGGCGGTATGGGCGGAAACGCAGCTGACCTCCGGCGGCCGCGGGCGCAGCGCCGCGTTCAACATGGTCCTGCGGGCTGCGGCGGATTCCGGCCGCTGGCCCACCTGGGACCAGGCCCTGGGGGACTACGGCTCCCACGATTATGCACCGCAGGGTGCACCTTACCTCTTTGGCTGGGTATTCTGGGACTACGTGGCGCGCCACTATGGCATCCAGGCGGTACAGCGAGTCCTGCGGCACTATGCGTTCTACCCCAGCGGTGACTTAAATGCCGCGTTCAAGGCCGTCTGCGGGCAGGAAGCGTGGGAAATCTGGGACAGCGCCAGCCGCGAGTTCCTCCAGCGGTCCCAGGAGGCCCGCCGGCTGTTGCTGGCAAAGCAAGAGCAACTGAGCCGAGTGCTGCAAGAACAAGCCTCCGCCGGCCCGGTCCCCGTCACGCACCAGGGGTGGCTCACCCTTCTGCCCGCCGTCTCGCCCGACGGACGGTATCTGGCCTACGAGTATTTCGGCAACAACGGCGGCGGCCTGTTCCTGCGGGATCTCGCCACCGGCCGCGAGACCCGGCTGACGGACCAGCCATTCGGGGCGACCCTGTCCTGGTCCGCAGACGGCGGTTATCTGCTCTACGGGCAGGCCGCAGTCCAGGGAGCCGGCCAGGTTTTCCTGGACCTGCGGCTGCTGGACCTGAGGTCCGGCAGGCGGTTGCCCCTGCCTTTGGCCGGTGGACGCCGGGTGCTTTCGGCTGCTTTGGGGACGCCGGTGCCTGCCTCCGTTTCCCCTGCATCCTCCGCGGATCCACAAGCCCGCGCCGCTGCCTCCAGCCCGAGACGCCTGGCGCTGATGGCCTTTGATGCCCCCTCCGGGCGCTGGCAGTTGTGGGTGGCCCTCGCTCGGGATGGCGGCAGGGCGGGGACTCCTCTGCAGGCCGACCAGGCCCGGCTGGTTTGGCAGAGCAGCGACGGCAGTTACGTTCAGGATTTGACCTTCTCGCCGGACGGACGCCGGCTGGCGGGGACGTACTTCACCGGCGACGGCAGGCAATACGTGGCGGTTCTGGACCTTGAGCGGCCCCAGGAGGGCTGGCGGCGCGTGACGCCCGGGACCGGCGCGGAGGGAGCACCGGCTTGGTCTTCCGATGGAAGCGAGCTGCTGTTCCAATCGGACGCCGGCGGCGCCTTCAGCATCTACAGTGTCGCCATGGCCGGGGGCGGCTCCGCTGCTCCCGCTCCGTCCGCGGGCCGCATCCACCAGCTGACCCAGGCCGTCTATGGCGATTTACATCCCTCGGTGGCCGCGGGAGAGCTTTACTTCATGCGTTATTCTGCCCAAGGATACGACGTCTACCGGCAGGCGTATCATCCCGGAGCCGGAATGGCCGTCGAGGCGCCCGCGCTGGCCGACTCTCCGGCCCGCACAGAGGTCCTTCCGACCATGACTGCGCCGGCTACGACGCCTCCGGCCGAGGAGGCCGCGGGCACATCGCCGGCAGGCCCCGTGCAGGCGCAGCCTGCACCCTACAGCCCTGTGGCTGCGGCCCGGCCCCGCTACTGGATCCCCGTGGCCTCCGGCTCCTATCACGAACGGCTGTATCTGGGGGTCGGGACCAGCGGCTACGATCCCCTGGGTTGGCTGAATTATGGCGTCAGCGTGGGAGCTGCCGCCGGCCCGGATGCCGTAGGTTCCGCCTGGGCTTCCGCTAGCCTGCCGGCCGTTCCCGGCGCAGTCATCGGGGCATTCGCCTCGTATAATGCCGTCGCCACGCCGCCGGCAGTGCTGGGAACCGCCGGAACCCCCACGGGCATCCTGGCGCCGGCCCTGACCTGGGATGATACGTACCGCTGGCAGGCAGGCGTCGCAGGCGGCTGGACGTATAATCTGAACGGCCACAACGCCGTGGGCGTGCAGGCAGACCTGGCCCGCGGCCAGCGGCGGGAGCAGCCCGCCGACGTCGGGGTGCTCCTGCCGGCGGATTACAAAGGGGACGCCTGGACGGACCTGGCTCTGGTCTGGCAGAGCCAGGGAGCCGGCAAGGCCGTGCAGTGGTCGCAGCAGACATCCTTCAGCGCCCAGTACGTGCTGGAGGGCCCGTCGGACGCCGACGCAGGCACCACTGCCATGCTCGCCGACCATTCCTTTTCCTTCGCCCCCGGGTATGCCCGCAGTGCGCAGGTGGGCCTCCGCCTGGGGTGGGCCAACCGGCCCGGCTATTGGTCCCTGGGCGGGGATGGCTCCCTCTTGGATGCAAACCCCGGCCCGTTCAGCCTGCGGGGCTTCCCGGACAGCTTCGACACGGGCGACGTGGCAGCCAAAGCCAGCCTGCAGATCCAGCACCCGCTGTTCTTCGTGGAGCGGGGCTGGGCGGATCAGCCTCTCTTCCTGCGCTCCCTGGACGTGGCAGGCTTCGTGGAGGCCGGCATGACGGGGGAAACGGGCCTGACCGGCGCGGAAAAGGGGCCTGCGCCGGGCTCTCCGGCGGCAGAGGGCCCGGCGGGGGCACAGGGCGTGGTCATGCATCCGCTGCGGGCCTCCGCCGGCGGTGAGATCATGAGCAGCTGGGAGTTATTCTACCGGCCGTTGACGCTGCAGCTGGGGGTCGGGGTGGCTGTGCCCATCGCCGGGCGGGAAGGGCCAGATGGGCAAGTGGCCCCCTCTTTCAGCCCTTACCTGGTGTTCCGCCTGGCGATGTAGTTCAGGCCCTCTGGCGGTCCTTCAGCTGCCTTGCGCGGCCAGATAATAGAGGGCGCGAAGGCAAATGCGGGTGCAGGCCAAAAGGTCCGCCACCGAGATGTACTCATCCCTCTGGTGGGCCAGTTCCGGCTGGCCGGGAAAGACAGGCCCGAAGGCCACAGCGTTTTTCAGCAGCCGGGCGTACGTCCCCCCACCCATGGTCAGGAGCTTGGCCGGCTGATGGGTTTCTTCCTCGTACGCCTTCTGCAGGGCCTGGATCAGCTCGCCTTCGGGAGGGACGTAGTGGGGTGGATCGTCGCCGATGTCTGCCGTAAACCCTCGTGCCTGCGCCACGGCTCGGATGCGTGCGGCCAGCTCCTCTCCGGACTGGCGAATGGGATAGCGCAGATTGAAGTTGGCTGTGATTCTGCCGTTCTCCCATTGCAGCACTCCCAGGTTGTTGGTCAAGGGGCCTGAGAGGTCGTCGGCACAGCGAACGTCCAGGCCGCTGCCATCCGCGGCCATGGCGCCGTGCAAGAAGCGGATGGCATCCGCGTGCGGGGGTTCCAAGGGGATCCCCGCCTCCAGGAGAACCGCCGTTATCAGCGCCAGAGCGTTGATGCCCTGCTCGGGGGTGCTGGCGTGGGCGCCGATGCCCCGAGCGTTGATCTCCAGGCGCGGAAAGGCCGTTCCTGTGCGCAGGGCGCCGCCGGACACGCCCGGCCTGGCAGCCGCAGCCGCTCCGTCCACGGCAGCCACCTCCAGAGCCAGTTGGCTACGGGCTTCAGGCCCGGCCTTGGCCCGTGCCTCCTGCAGCACCCGCTCTGCTGCTTCCTGCAGCCTGCGCTGCCAGCTTGCGGCGTCCGCTGCAGCCACTCCGTCCCCGGGCCGGCCCGCCGGCCCTGCCCAGACCAGCCTGAGCCGGGCCCGGTCCGGCACGATATTGGCGCGCTCGCCGCCCTGGAAGGACTCCACCTGCCAGGCGCCGGACGGTTCCGCCACGGTGCGGGCAGGCACCAGGTCCTTGGAAAGCAGCGCGCGCATGATCCCCTTTTCGCCATTCACGATGGGAAACAGCGCATCGGGCGAGAAGCCCAGGGTCGGTTGCCCCTCGTGTTCCAGATAGTAACGCAACCCCCTCATGCCGCTCTCTTCGTCCGTGCCCAGAATCAGCCGCACCCGCCGTTTGGCCGGAACCTGGGCATGGGCCAACGCCGCCAGGGCGTACAAAGCCGCCACAGCCGGCCCCTTGTTGTCCACAGCGCCCCGCCCCCAGATTTTCCCATCCTGGACCACGCCGGCATAGGGCGGAACAGACCAGCCCGCCCCCTCGGGAACCACGTCCAGATGATTCAGGACGGCCACCAACTCCGGGCCATCGCCCCATTCCACATACCCAGCATATCCTTCCATATTGGCTGTGCGCAGGCCCAGGCGGTCCCCCGCCTGCAGGGCTTTCTCCAAGGCCCGGGCGATGGGCCGGCCGAAAGGCGCGCCGGGCCCGCCGGGCTCTTCCTGGACGCTGCGGATGCGCAAAAGCTCCGCCACATCCGCCACCAATGCCTGCTGATGGGTTTCCAACCACGATAACGCCCGTTGCAGCTCCTGGGGCTGGACAGCCTTCTCCCCTATATCCGCCATGGTGTCCTCCTTGCCTCTTGCGGTTCCGCCGTTCCGGGCTGCTTCCTTCGGGGCGGCGGGACCATTCGTTTAGCCTAGCCAATGAAGTTTCGTTGCCGATGCCCGCTGCTCCTGTCAGGACCCTGCCTTAACGTGGGCGCCCGGGGCGCCTAGCGGGTGATCACCCGGTTGAAGGCCGGAATGGCCACCAGTAGCATGGCCAGCCCGAACCCCGTCAAGACCAGCACCTCCGTCTGGATGGCGCTCCACCCCGCCCCCAGGATGATGACCTTGCGCAGGCCGTCGATGGCATAGGTCAGGGGGACCAGCTTGGACAGGCCCTGCATGAAAGTCGGCATCTGCTGTACCGGGAAAAACGCCCCTGACAGAAACATCATGGGGAACTGGAGCGTCATCAGGATGGTCATGGCCGTCTCCTGCTCCGTGGCAAAGGCGGAGATCAGAATCCCCAGGCCCACGAAGGAGAAGATGCCGAGAAGGAGCAGCCCGGCCACCCACGCGATGCTCCCATAGACCTTCACGTGAAAGAGCAGGATGGCCAGGATCAGCACCACTGCCCCCTGCACCAGGCCTCGCAGCGATTGGGAGATGGTCTTGCCGATGATGATACTGAGTCTGTTGATCGGTGCAATGAGAATGCCGTCCAGCGTACCGATCTCCCGCTCCCGCGAAATGGCGCCGGCCAGTCCCATCATCACCGCCATGACCACCACCATGGCCATGATGCCGGGGGCCATAAACTGGAAGTAGTTGGGAGGCCCAGGGACAATACCCTCAATCCGGACCACAAAGGGCTGGACCGTGGCCCGGGCCCGCTGCAATCCTCCTGCGCCCAAGCCTCCGTAAGCCTGTTGCATGGCACCGGCCATCATCTGGAGGAGACCTTCGCCGGGTACCGCTCCGGCGCTGCCCCCGTCCCCGGACGCCCCGGCCGAAGCGCGCGGGCCGGGAGCCGTCTCCCGGGCCGCCAACAGCGGCGCCACCTTCTGCGCGCCCACCTGGGTGGCCATGGCGCCCAGGAACTGATCCAGCACGGAACTCAGCATGCTGCTGATCTGCAGATTGGCCTGGTCTGTCACGACCACTAAATGAGGCTGCTTACCCTGGCCTACCTGGCGGGTGAAGTCGCGGGGAATGAAGACAGCCCCATTCGCTTGGCCGCTTTTGATCAATTCCTTGGCCTCGGCCAGGCTGCCTGCGGGCTGAATACGAAACACGGGGTTCCCGGAGCGGGAACGGGAAGCGGTCTTCCCCGGCCCGGCCTCCCCCAGAGCCGCCATGCCCTGCCGAGCCTGGCCTCCACCTGCGGGTAGCGTCATCTTGTTCAGCGCATCGACGATCATGCGGCTCAAGGGTCCCTGGTCCTGGTTCACCACGGCCAAGGGCATGTTCTGCAGTGAATTCTGGTTTGGGAAGATGTACCCGGTCATGACCATCATGAAGATCGGCATAATCACGAAAGAGATCAGCCGCATTCGGTCGCGGGTGAAGTCCAGGATATCCTTCCAGGCAATGACCCAGGCATCCGCGACAGCCTGACGCCCGCCACCGTGCCGGCGGTCCTCAAGGCCGGAGGCGGCCAGTTCTCTTCCTTTGCTTGCACCCAACACTTCGGACATATCCTGCCCTGACCTCCTCAGCGTACTCGCGTCGCCGCTCTGCGCCAATGCCCGCGCCGCGGCGCCACCTTCTCGCTGGCCTCATCCCGCATGGCCCTGCCGGTGAGCTTCAGGAACACATCCTCCAGGGTGGGCTCCACGGTGCTGAGGCGGAGAATACGGCCGCCGTCTGCATGGATGGCGGCGATGACCCGGCTGAGGACTTCCGTGGATCCGCCCTCCCCCGGTTGCGCGTGCAGCCGCAACGAAGTGGCGGACTCGTGGTCGATGCTGGCCACCTCGGGCAGGGCCTGCAAATCCCGGACCATGGACTCAGACAGATTGCTGATCTCCAGCTCCAACACCAGTCGCCCGTTATCGCTGACCAATCGCTTCAGGCCGCCGGGGGTATCCAATGCCACCATTTTCCCATGGTCCACGATACCCACGCGGTCGCACAGCATTTCCGCCTCCGCCATCATGTGGGTGGTGAGGATGATGGTCATCCCCTGCTTATGCAGTTCCATGATGAATTCCCGGATCGAGCGGGTGGTCTGCGGATCCAGGCCCAGGGTGGGCTCATCCAAAAACAGGACCCGCGGCATGTTCAACAGGGCCCGGGCGATGTTGATCCGCTGCTTCATCCCTGTGGAAAACGTTCCGGCCAGATGATCCTGCCAGCGCGTCATCTGAAGGCGGTCCAGCCAGTAATCCGCCCGTTCGTCGATGACCTGTTCCGGCAGATGGTTCAGTTTTCCGAACAGGCGCAGGTTCTCCCGGGCTGTCAGGCGGTCATAGAGAATCAGCTTCTCCGCCACCAGCCCGATGTGTTGGCGTACCTGCGAAGCCTGCCGGACCACGTCATACCCGGCAATGCGGGCATGACCCCCGGTGGGCCGCAGGAGCGTACACAGCATCCGGATGGTGGTGGACTTCCCCGCGCCGTTGGGCCCGAGGAGGCCAAATACCTCGCCTTCGTGCACCCGGAAACTCATATGGTCCACGGCGGTGAAATCGCCGAATTCACGGACCAGATCATCTACCACAATTACGTCATCCTGGGGCTCCCGACCCATCATTCCGTCCCTCCGTCTCCGCCGGCGTCCTGCGGCTGTGCGGGCTTCGGCACCCTCTGCTGGTCCCCGGCGACCGGGCCCGCCGCGCCGTGCGAATCGCCTGTGCCCTCCAGGCGCCTTAGCAGGGCATTCAGCTCGCTTAACGACCCCAGAGCGGACTGAAGCATTTGCGTGACTTGCTCTGCCTTGATGACCACCAAAGCTTTGCCGCGCATGATCGAGAAGAACAACACAGTGTCCCCAGGCTCCACGCCCATACCGCGGCGGGCGCCCACCGGGATCACCACCTGCCCCTGGCGGCTCACGACGCCGCTGCCCAAGCATTCCACCGGTGCCCCTCCCCTCGACGCTTACAGATCTATAAGATATTGTATTTTTGTGTTTCCAGGATGAGATTATACTCCCGGGCGGGGGCAGGCGCAACAGGCGGAAAAAACGGCCCTCAGCGGGGATGTGTAAAGCGCTGTCAGGCCTCCGCGGCGGAGCCGGCGGCCGAAGCAGCTGGTAGAGGCTGGAACGGGCTGTCAGACAACGCCACCTGCTCCAGGCGCCACATCTCCCAGAACAACCCGCGCCGGCGCAGCAGTTCCTCGAACCGCCCGGTTTCAGCCACGCGCCCTTGCTCCAGGACCACGATCTGATCCATGACCTCCAGGCCTCTGAGGCGGTGACTGATGGCCAGCACCGTACGGCCCTCCATCACGCGCAGGAGCGCTGTCCAAAGCTGCTCCTCCGTCACCGCATCCAGGCCCGCAGTGGCCTCATCCAGAATCAGCAGAGGAGCGTCCTTCAGCAGAGCTCTGGCCACCGCCAACCTTTGCCGCTGGCCGCCGGAGAGTTTGAATCCCCCCTCCCCCACGTAGGTATCAAAGCCTTCCGGCAGGCTGCGGACGAAAGCGTCGATCTGGGCTGCTGCGGCGGCCTGCTCCATTTCTGCCTGAGTGGCGCCGGGCCGGGCCAAAAGCAGGTTCTCGCGGATGGTGGCATTGAAAAGATGAGTATTCTGGGCCACGACGGCCATGCGGTTGCGCAGTTCCTCCGGCGGGATGCTGCGGATGGCCTGGCCATCCAGACGGATGGACCCCTCATAGTCGTCCCAGAAGCGCAGCAGCAGATTGACCAACGTGGTCTTCCCCGCCCCACTGGGGCCCACCACGGCCAGCTTGCCGCCCCATGGCAACTGCAGGTGCACCCCATCCAGCACCCAAGGCCCGACCGCCGTGTAGCGGAACCGCAAGCCCTCCACCTGCAGCCCGCGAAATGCCGGCGCCACGCGGGTCGGACGGGGAGCCGCCGCCAGGGGGGATGCGCAGGCCGGCGGGGCTTGGGCGGCCGAGGTTTCGGCGGCCGCGGCGCGATCCACCACTGCGAAGAGGCGCCGGGCCGCAGCCAGGCTCTGTTCCAGGTACTGCAGAGCCTGGGGCAGCGGCATCACGGCCTCGAAGGCGCTGGAGGCCGCCAACATGAGCATGGCCAGATAGACGCCGTCCAGCTGTCTTTGGGCCACCAGTGGAATAGCCAGAGCCAGTACGCACCAGGCGGCCAGATTCCCGGCCAGGCCCGTTAAGCTGCCGGAAAGGGAAGCCACGTTCAGGGTCCGCGTCTGGAGATCCTCCAGCTCCCGGCTAAGAGATTCCACGGTTTCCAGCTGGCGCCGGGCCTGGCCGAAGGCCTGCAGATCCGCCATTCCCTGGATGCTGTCCACCAACGCCGCCTGGAGCCGGGCCCGGGTGCGGACCAGCTTCCTTCCAACCCCCCGGCTGGCCAGGAGCGCTGCCACCGGAACCCCCATACCCGCCGCCCCGAATACTGCAACTACCGCCCAGGCCAGGCCAGCGTTATACCTGCCCAGGAACACCGCCACGGCCGTCAGAACCCCTGCAGCCACCAGCGGCGGAGCCACAGCCCGCAGGAAGAAGTCCCGCAGGGTTTCCACGTCGCCGACGATGCGGCTCAGAAGATCACCACCGCGCTGGTCCAGCAGCCCCGCTGGCGCCAAGGGCTCCAGGGCCGCATAAAAGCGCACCCGCAGCCGTTCCAGGACGCGGAAGGTGGCGTCGTGAGAGAAATAGCGTTCCAAATAGCGGAAGGCGGCCCGGGCGATGCCAAAGAAGCGCACCTCTACGATGGGAACCATCAAATACAGCACAGGGGGGTGCTGCGCCGCGCGGGCGATGAGATAGGCGGAGGTGGCCAGGAGCCCCACATTGCTGGCAACGGTGGCAAAGCCCCATGCGGCCGCTGCCAGCATGGATTTCCACTCTGGCAGAAGCAGTCTCAACAGGCGCAGGAGATCCCTCATGGCGAGACCTCCCCCACTTCCCCCGCGCCGGCCGCCGCGCCGGCCGGGCTCACCGGCTCCGCCGCACTCCGGGAAGCCTGGACCAACCGGGCGTAAGCCCCTCCGCGGGCCACCAGATCCCGGTGCCGCCCCTCCTCCACCAGGCGGCCGGCATCCAGCACCAGGATCCAGTCGGCCCGGGACGCCGTGGTCAGGCGGTGCGCGATAATCAGCGTGGTGCGGCCCGCCATGAGCCTCTCCAGCGCCTGCTCCACCTCCCGCTGATGCGCCGGGTCGAGGTGGGCCGTGGCTTCATCTAGGATCAAAAGGGGTGAATCCTTGAGGATGGCCCGGGCGATGGCGATGCGTTGGGCCTGACCGCCGCTGAGCTTCAACCCCAGTTCCCCCACCGGCGTCTCATATCCCTGGGGAAGGGCCTGGATGAACTCATGGGCACCGGCGGCCTGCGCCGCGGCCGCCACCTCTTCCAGGCTGGCTTCGGGGCGGCCCAGCCGGATGTTGTCCGCCACGGTGCCATAAAAAAGCCGGGGATTTTGGGGCACCCACGCCACATACTGCCGCCACAGCTCCGGGGGAACCGCCCCCAAAGGCAGCCCGTTCACCTGGATGCTCCCGCGCTGGGGCTCCAGGAATCGCAGGAGCAGATGAGCCACGGTGCTTTTCCCTGCGCCGCTGGCTCCCACCAGGGCCACCCGCTGCCCCGGCTCCAGCACGAACGTGACGCCGCTCAGAGCTGGCCGCAAACCGCCTTCGTAGGCGTAGTGTACATCGGAAAAGACCACCTGCGGAGCGTCCATGCCGGCCAGGCGTGCCTGCAGCAGGCAGGCCTGGCTTGGCTCTGAGGGCGCAGATCGGTCTGTCTCCCCAGCGGGCACACTTCCCGGCAGCGGGGTTTCCAAGACGGCGTAGATGCGCTTGGCCGCCGTGGCGCCGGAGAGGCCGGCGTGGAACTGAGTTCCCAGGAGCCGTAGGGGCTGGTAGAATTCCGGCGCCAGCAGCAGAAGGAAAAAAGCCCGCTCAAATTCCAGCCGGCCATAAACCAATCGCAGGCCCAGGCCCACCGCCACCAGCGCAGTGCTGATGGTCGCCAGCAGCTCCAGCACCAACGCCGACAAAAACGCCACGCGCAGCACCGCCAACGTGGTGTCGCGGAACTGCCGGCTGACACGGGCCACCACCTGAATCTGGTCCTTGCTGCGACCGAAGATCTTCAACGTCGTGAGGCCTTGCAGGACGTCCAGGAAATGGGCGCTGAGGCGGCTGAGGGTTTCCCATTGCCGCTGGGTCAGGGATTCCGCCCATTTTCCGATCAAGATCATGAACACCGGGATCAGCGGCGCCGTGATCAGGAGAATCCAACCCGACAGGGGATCCGCCGGGAAGGCGAAGCCCAGCACCGTGAGGGGGATCAGGACGGCCAAAGCCAACTGAGGCAGATAGCGGGAGAAAAACGCTTCCAGGGAGTCCACGCCCTCCACCAGCACGTAGGTCAGTTCGCCGGCGCGCTCCCCCCCGGCGTAGGCGGGTCCCAGAGCAAAAAGGTGAGCCAGCAGGCGCCGGCGCAGGCTGAGCTTCACCTGAGCCGCCGCACGGTGCGCACAGCTCTCGCCCAGCCAGATAAACAGCGCCCGTGCAAACAAGAGGCCCAGCAGGACCCACAGCAGGGGCCACAGCTGGCGTGGGCCCTGCCCGCCCAGAAAAGCGCCGCTGACCACGTGGGATAAAACCCCTGCCTGCAGAATGGCCAGCAGGCCCGCCCCCAACCCCAATCCGACGGCCAAGGCCAAGAAGAGCCCCGTCCGGCTCTCCTTGGCCTCTTTCAGCAATCTGCGGTCCGTAGCTCAACCCCCGCTCCCCATGGCCGGCCTTTTAGTAATGGAGGCTCTTGCTCGTGACCCGCTGCCGGAACACCCAATAGGTCCAGGCCTGATAGGCCAGCACAATGGGCACCAGAGTCAGGGCCACAATGGTCATGACCTTCAGCGTGTACGGACTGGACGAAGCGTTGTAGATCGTCAGGCTCCAATCCGGGTTCAGGCGCGAGACCAGCAGGTTGGGGAACAGCCCCAGGAAAAGGCCGGCAGTACCCAACGCAATGGACACTCCGTTCAGCACGAAGGCCCAACCGTAGCGCCGGGCCCACAGGAGCCCGTATGCCGCCAGAAAGGCCAGCACCGTCGCCCACAGCGCCGCCGCTGCCGCAGGCTTGGCCATGATCCCCGTCTGACCGTAGCTGAAGATCACCAGCAAAAGCAGCGCCACCCAAGCCACAGCTCCTGCCCACAGACCTGCGCGGCGGGCCCGCTCCACCAGAGCGCCTTCTGCCTTGAGGCCCACGAACCCCACTCCATGGGTGAGGAACACGGTCACGGCCACGATCCCTCCCAGCAGGGCGTAGGGTGAGAGCAGATTCCAGAACGTGCCGGCATATTGCATCTTGGCGTCCACCGGCACGCCCCGGGCGAGATTGGCCATGGCTACGCCCCAGAGAAGGGCTGGGACCACACTGCCCACAAACAGCATCCAATCCCACAGGTTGCGCCATCCCGGGCGGTCGTCCCGGCTGCGGAACTCAAAGGCCACGCCGCGCACGATCAACGCCACCAGCATCAACAGAAGCGCCAGGTAAAGGCCGCTGAACAGCGTGGCATACAGATTCGGAAAAGCCGCGAACATGGCGCCGCCCGCGGTCAGCAGCCATACCTCGTTGCCGTCCCACACGGGGCCGATGGTATTGACGAGGACCCGGCGCTCAGTGTCGTCCCGCCCCAGCCAGCGGGCCAGGGTGCCTACGCCGTAGTCGAAGCCCTCCAGGAAGAAGTAGCCGATGAACAGCACGGTCAGCAGAATGAACCACAGGGCATTCAGTTCCATAGCGAGACCTCCCTGCCACCAGCTTCCGCAGGCTTGCCGATGACTGCAGCCCCTGCGTCCATGCGGGCGAACCGCATGAGCAGATAGACATCCACGACCGTCAGAACCCCGTAGAGCAGCGTGAAGACCACCAAGCTGGCCAGCACCGCCCCGGAGCCTACGGCCGGCGAGACCGCCTCACCCACCCGCTGCAGGCCGTAAACAATCCAGGGCTGGCGGCCCATCTCGGCCATGATCCAGCCGGTGGTGTTGGCGATGTACGGCAACGGGATGGACCAAAGCAGCACTTTCAGGAAACGCGGCCGTTCCTCCAGCCGGCCCTTGGTGCTCAAATAGAGTGCGTAGAGGGCAAGGAGAATCATGAGGAAGCCGGCAGCCACCATAATCCGGAAGCTCCAGAACACCGGGGTTACCGGCGGCACGTACTGTCCGGGTCCGTATTTGGCCGAGTCTTGCCTCTGCAGTTCCTTGATCCCCAGTACCTTGCCGCTGGGCCGGTTATAGGCCAGCAGACTGCCCAGGTAGGGAACTTTCAGCTCGAAAGTGTTCCGCTGCCCCTTTTCATCGATTCCCGCCACCAACGCCAGAGGCGCCGGGTCGGCACTGTCCCACAAAGCCTCCGCTGCCGCCATTTTCATGGGTTGGGTGCGGATCAAATGCTGGCCCTGGAAATGGCCGACTCCCACCACCAAAATGGTGCTGATGACCCCGAAGATCATCCCCAGCCGGAAGGAGCGGCGGAAAAGGCCGGCACCCTCTGCCGGACCCCCGGCCGCCGCTTGGCCGTGAGCCCCTGGTTGAACGCCTGCAATGGCGCCGCTTCTGCTACGCAACAAATGATAGGCGCTGATCCCCATGACGAAGAAAGACGCTGTCACAAACCCCGCCAGCACCGTGTGAGGGTACTGGTACAGCACATGAGGGTTGGTGAGCAGCGCCCCGAAGCTGGTCATCTCCGCCCTGCCATTGCGGAGAGCGTAGCCCACAGGCTCCTGCATGAACGAGTTGGCCACCAGGATCCAGAAGGCGGACAGATTGCTGGCGAAAGCCACCAGCCAAATGGCGGCCAGGTGCAGCCCCTTGGAGATCCGGTCCCACCCGAAAACCCAGAGCCCGAGGAACGTGGATTCCAGGAAAAATGCGGCCAAGGCCTCCACCGCCAGAGGGGCTCCGAACACGTCCCCCACAAAGCGGGAGTACTCCGACCAGTTCATACCGAACTGGAATTCCTGTACAATGCCGGTGACGACCCCCAGGACAAAGTTGATGACGAACAGGTTGCCCCAGAACTGAGCCATCTTCTTGTAGGTTTCCTCGCCCCGCCGCACGTAAAGGGTCTCCATGATGGCCACCAAAATGGAGAGCCCCAGCGTCAGCGGCACGAAGAAGAAGTGGAAGACGGTGGTAATCCCAAACTGCCACCGGGCTAAAATGAGCTCCATACTTCCTGCTGGTTCCGCCGGAAACCAGCCTTGCACCTCCTTCGGCGTGCTTGCTCGCTATGATCCGTCTCCAGCGCCGGTGCGCCTGCGTGACGCCCGCATGTCTCCCATCCTGGCTCGGCCTCTCCTCACCCCCTTGTCGGACCAGCTCGGACGCCCAGCGCCAAATCGGCGAACGTGTGGCTGGCCAGTGCCTGCGCCAGCGCTGACTGGACCTGCCCCAGCGCCTGATGAACAGGACAGTGCTGGGACCAGTGTCTACTGCAGTACCGGGGGTCCACCAGGCACCGGTTCACCCGGATCGGGCCTTCCATGGCCTGCACCACGTCCAGCAGTGTGATCTCCTGTGCCGGCCGCGCCAAAGCGAAGCCGCCGCCCACACCCCGGTAAGATCTGACAATGCCACCCCGCACCAGAGAACGCATGATCTTCAGGAGAAACCGCATTGGAATGGATTGCTCCCGCGCGATGGACTGCGCCTCCACTACTTGACCGGTTCCTGCCAACGCCAGGTGTAGCACTGCCCGAAACGCGTAGTCCGTGGCCTGGTTCAACTGCATGAAGCCAAGACTCCCAAGCTTTCCCCGCGCCCTAAACTATACTTTACGGGTATAGTATTCGCCGTAACGATTTCGATTCCTGCTAAGCACTGAGTTTCAGGGACAGTTTTTTTAGTCACGGCGCCTGCGGCGTCAGAACATGGGCATCTTAAGTCCATGCCGGCGGGCTGCTGCCTGCGCCTGTTCGTAGCCGGCATCGGCGTGGCGGACAATGCCCAGCCCCGGATCGGTGGTCAACACATGCTCCAGGCGCCAGGCAGCCTCATCGCTGCCGTCCGCCACCACCACCTGGCCGGCGTGAATGGCATAGCCAATGCCGACTCCGCCGCCGTGGTGGACAGAAACCCAACTGGCCCCGGCAGCCGTGTTCAGCAGGGCGTTTAAAATGGGCCAATCTGCGATGGCGTCGCTGCCGTCCTTCATGGCCTCGGTCTCCCGGTTGGGTGAGGCCACGGACCCGGCATCCAAATGATCCCGGCCGATCACCACCGGGGCCTTCACCTCGCCGGTGCGCACCAACTCGTTGATGGCCAGACCCAGGCGGGCCCGCTCGCCGTAGCCCAGCCAGCAGATGCGGGCAGGAAGCCCCTGGAAGCGGACTTTCTCCTGCGCCATTTTGATCCAGCGGTTCAACCGGTCGTTGCCGGGAAAGGTTTCCAGCACTGCCCGGTCGATGCGGTAGATGTCCTGGGGATCGCCGGAGAGAGCCGCCCAGCGGAAGGGGCCTTTGCCCTCGCAGAAAAGGGGCCGGATGAACGCCGGCACAAATCCTGGGAAGGCGAAGGCATCCTCCACGCCGGCTTCCTTGGCCTGCTGCCGGATGTTGTTCCCGTAATCAAAGACCACGGCGCCCTGCCGCTGCCACTCCAGCATGGCCCGGACATGGCGGGCCATGGACTGGCGCGCGGCCCGGATGTAGCCACTCGGGTCGCGCTGCCGCAACTGCAAGGCTTCCTCCAGGCCCATGCCTCCGGGCACGTACCCGTTCAAAGGGTCGTGAGCGGAGGTCTGGTCCGTCACCACGTCTGGGAGAACACCACGGCGCAGGACCTCCGGGTGCACATCGGCAGCATTGCCCACCAGCCCGATGGAGCGGGCTTCGCCCCGATCCCGGGCAGCCAGAGCCAAGCGCACCGCCTCGTCCAGGCTCTCCGTGGCCTGATCCAGGTAGCCCGTCTCCAGGCGGCGCCGCACCCGCTGCGGGTCGACCTCCACCACTAGGCAGACGCCTTCATTCATGGTCACGGCCAGGGGCTGGGCGCCGCCCATGCCCCCCAAGCCGGCGGTGAGAACCAGCCTGCCCCGCAGGGTGCCGCCGAAATGCTGGGAGGCCGCTTCCGCAAAGGTTTCATATGTTCCCTGCAATATCCCCTGGGTGCCGATATAGATCCAGCTGCCGGCTGTCATTTGGCCGAACATGGTCAGGCCCGCGGCTTCCAGCTCCCAAAACTTCTCCCAGGTGGCCCAGGCCGGCACCAGCATGGCATTGCTGATGAGAACCCGCGGCGCCAGCCGGTGGGTCCGAAACACCGCTACGGGCTTGCCCGATTGGATCAGCAAGGTCTCGTCATCCTCCAGCTCCCGCAAGGCCGCCACAATGGCGTCAAAGGCCTCCCAGTTGCGGGCCGCCTTGCCGGAGCCGCCATAGACAATGAGCTCGTCGGGCTTTTCGGCTACCTCGGGATCGAGATTGTTCATCAGCATGCGCAGAGCTGCCTCCTGCTGCCAGCCTTTGCAGGTGCGCTCCGGACCACGGGGCGCCCGCACCTGCCGGGGGCCGGAGAGGATACCGGATGCGGGGTTCATGCCCATGGGGTTTCCTCCTTCTTGCCGGCATCCCAGCGGGTCTGGACCGGCAAGTCGCAAAAGTTTAGATTGTTGATCAACATTCGGAAGGGAACCAACGGAATCCTGCTGGAAAAAGGGACAGCCGGGCTAAATTGGGGCTGTGCGGGATGGAAGCCAGCGCCGCAGGGCAAGATGTTTGCGGGCTTACTTTCGCCGCTCAACAAGGTCCACGATCGAGGGGGGTCGAGTGCCAATCCCCATCCCACGGCGGGGTGCGCCGCCAAGGGTGCTGCGGGCGCGCCCCCGCCTGGGGAAAAGTCATTTCCCCGCCGGCGGATTGGTAGTGGAGGATGCCGCAGCGCTCTGCGCTTCCGGCATGGCTTGAGGGATGGCCAGGAAAACCCGGTCCAGCTCGGGCTGAATTTGCCTGCGGTACTCCTCCGGCTGGGCCTTGATCTCAGAGAGCCGGGTCCCGGGCTTCACCAGCAGGAAGCGAAGTCCCGCCGTCCGTGCCTCCCCGTAGGAGCGCGTGCAGAAGCCCTGATCTACTGTGCAGGCCACATCGGCCTTCTTCTCCACGAACAGCTGCGTGGTGGCAAACCGGCGGCCACTGGTACGATTCAACGCCGGGTTGACATAGAATTCCTCGGCCTCGCGGACGTCGTCCCAGATGATGACCAACGGGCCATCCGGCAAGGCCACGATAGTATCGCGATCGTCGCTGACCACTGCTGCCCAACGCATTCACATCACCTTTCCTCATCTCTTTCATGCTATGGGAAGTGGCCGGGAATCATGTGTGAAGATGACCCCTCACTCACCCTTCTTCATTATGTCATGAGCCGCGCCCCCGTGCTTTCCGGGGGCGCGGCTCATGGCCGGGGGCGTGTCACCGGCGTACTGCGCCGGCCCGCACCGCTCGCACTGGCGCCGGCCAGGCAACCGGAGGGCCGGGCGGCTCAAGAATTGCGGCCCTGGCGCAGGCGGGGATCCATGACGTCACGCACACCGTCCCCGACCAGATTCCATCCCAGCACGAACAACACGATGGCCAGGCTGGGCCAGAAGACCGTGTACCAGTATTGAAAAGGCGCCCCTGGCTCGCCCTTGATCCAGTTGCGGGCGAAGCTGACCAGCTGACCCCAGTCTGCGAATCCCGTCTCGGCGCCCAGCCCCAGAAAGCTCAGGCCGGCAGCCGTGAGAACCACACTGCCGATGTCCATGGAGGCCTGGACCAGCAGGGGATAGATGGAGTTCGGCAGCACGTGGCGAAGAATGATCTTCCACGTTTTTTGCCCCAGGGCCCGGGCCGCTTCCACGAACTCCATTTCCTTCACCTGCAGCACGCTGCTGCGGATCAGGCGGGCATAGCCCATCCAACCGAAAAGAATCAGGGCGATGATCACCTTGTCCAGGCCCTTGCCGAGAATGGTGGTGACCACCACCGCAGCCACCAGGTAGGGAAAGGCCAGGAAAATGTCGGTGACCCGCATCATCAGCTCGTCCAGCCAGCCACCGAAAAACCCGGCCACTGAGCCGACGACCAAACCGATGATGAGGCTCGCCCCCACCACCGCCAATCCCACGCCAAAAGCCGTGCGGGTTCCCCACACGATGCCATAGAAAATGTCATACTGCCCTTCGGCCGTGCCGAAGAGGTGCCCCGGCCCCGGCGGCAAGGGGATGGTGCCCCAGCCGGCGCGGGGGATCAGATACGGGCTGGTGCCCACAGGCCCCTGGGGCGGTGCAATAAGGGGAGCCAGTGCCGCCACCAGCGCGAAGAACAGCAGGATGATGAAACCCGTCAGGGACAGCGGGTTGCGTAGGAACCGTCTGAACAAATCCATGGCTGGTTCGTTCCCCTCCAGCTAGTCCAAGCTCACCCGCGGGTCAATCAGGGCATAGCCGATGTCCACCACCAGATTCACCAGGACCAGCAGCCCGGCATAAAGAAGGCAGATTCCCAACACCATGGGATAATCCAGCTGCGCTGCTGCCTGGTAGGTCAAAAGCCCGATGCCCGGATAGTTGAACACCGTCTCTGTGATGATGACGCCGGCCAGTAGGCCCAAGAACATCAGGCCGACGCTGGTGGCCACGGGGATCAGGGCATTGCGGCGGGCATGCTTTTTGATGACCACGCTCTCCTCCAGCCCTTTGGCCCGCGCGGTACGGACGTAATCCTGTCGCAGGGATTCCAGCATACTGGAACGGGTGATGCGTAAGAGCAGAGCCCAGTACAAATAGGACAAGGTGATCACTGGCCCGACCAGATGCTGCAACGCGTTGAAGAATACATCCAGACGGCCGTTGAGCAGGGCATCGATGGAATACATCCCCGTGTAGGCGTGGAACGACGGCGAGATCACCACCTGCGTGGCCCAGGTACTGAGACGGCCGGGGGGGAACCACCCCAGCCACACGTAGAACACCATGAGGAAAACCAGGCCGAACACGAACGTGGGCAGGGACCATCCGATGATGGCGAAGATCCGCGTCACATGGTCCCAGAAGCGGTTATGGTTGACCGCCGCCACGGTGCCCAGCCAGATCCCGCCCAAGGCCATGGGGATGGCGGCATAAATGGCGAGCTCCAGCGTGGCGGGAAAGCGAGCGGCGATGGAATGGGCCACCCAGTCGTTGGAAGTGGCGGACCAGCCCAGATTGCCGTGCAAGATATTGCCGACCCAATCAAAATAGCGCTCGTAGAAGGGCGCATCGAGGTGATACTTCTTGACCAGCGTATCCAGATCTGCGTGGCGGAGCTCCTCCGGGCTCCGGACATAGGTGCTGACCAGTTGATAAGGGCTCAGAAACTGCATGAAAATGAAAATAAGCAGCGTGGCGCCGAAGGCCACCACCGGAAGCAAAAGAAGCCTGCGGACAATATAATGCGTCATATGGCTTGCATCTCCCCGGTCCCGTGGGCATCATGTCAGCGTTCAACAGGGCGGCGGGGCCCGCCGGAGCCGGCCGGCGCCTGCCGGGACGGCCCCGTTCCGGACCCCGCCGGGTGCAATCCGTCACTCACCCTTGGAGAGGATGTAGAAGTCCTCGCCGGGACGGACGGGGTTGAAGTACCAGCCCTTCACCCACGTACGCTCCACGTGGTTACCGTAGGGCTCCACCAGGAAGATGTCGATGGCCCGCTCGTAGGCCAGCTCCTGCAGCTTGAAGAAAGCCGCACGCCGGACGGCCGGGTCCACGTTATTGATGGTCTCGTCAATGAGAGGGTCGAAATCCTTGCGCGCCATCTGGACGAAGTAGTCGCCCTGCGTGCTGCCGTAGGCACCGGTGCTGGCCATGTAAGGCTGCACGAAGTTGTAGGGATCCGGATAGTCTGCCAGCCAGCCGATGATGAACAGCGGCAACACTCCGGCCTTGTATTTCTGCAGGAACACCGGCCACTGCACAGCCATGGTCTCGATGCGGAACTTGGGGTTCACCTTGGCGGCGTTGGCAGCCAGCATCTCACAGGCCGTCTTGCGCGCCTCGTTGCCCGTGTTGTAGGTGATGGTCATCTTGAAGCCGGTCTGCCACAATTTGCCGTCAAAGGCCTGTTTGAACTCCTCGGCCGCCTTCTCCAGGTTGAAGGAGTACGTGGGGGCCTTCTTGTTCACGTAGTAAGCCATGGCCTGCGGCACGGGGCCGTACGGCTTCGCTCCCTGGCCCAACAAAACCTGTTTGATGTAGGAGTCCCAGTCGAAGAGGTAGTTGAAGGCCTTGCGAACGTGAATGTCCTGGAAGAAGTCCGACGGAATCCCGTTCCCATCCAGTTTGCCGCTGCCGATGTAATCGTTCCCCTTGGGGTCGATGTTGTAGTTGAAGAAGGCCGTGGTGTTCTGCAGCCTGGGCAGGCTCTTGGTCACCCGCACGCCGTCCAGTTTCTCCACCTGCGGCAGATAGGGCGGATCCACCATGATAATGTCGGCGTCCCCCGTCTGCAACATCATGAGGCGGGTGGAAAACTCATCCACCTTTTTCGCATAGACGGTCTTGATCTTGGCGGGACCCTGCCAGTAGCCGTCAAAGCGGGTAAGGATATACTGGCTGCCGCGCTGCCAGGTCTCCAGCTTGAAGGGGCCGGTGCCCATGGCCTTGGCATAGAGCGGGTCCGCCTGCGGTTGCGGATCGTGATACTTCGGCCAGGTGGAAGGCAGGCCATCCCAGGCGCCTTGAGCGATGGCCCATTTCTTGTTGATGATGGCACTCCAGCTGGCACCATGGGCCAAAATGGCCAAGAACGGCGGGTACGGCTTGGCGAGATGGAAGATGACATTGTCACCCTTCACTTCCACGGCGCGGGTGACCCGGTCGTAAATCTCCCGCACCACCTTGGCCGGAAGTTTCTTCATGTCCACCTTGTCGGGGCTGACCCCCATTAGATGCGCAGCCAACTCCGTGAGGGTGGCGTATCCCAACAGGGGTTCGCTGATCATCCAGGTGGGGCCGGCGGCGGGATCCAAAAGCATGGCCCGTTCGAAGGTATATTCCACATCGAGCGGAGTCAGCGTGGCGCCGTTTTGGAACTTCACGCCACGGCGGATGGGGAAGATATAGGTCCTGCCATCCTTGGAAATGAGCCCATTCTTGAGGGAAGGAACCTTGGTGGCCAGCATGGGCACGAAATCCGAGGTGCTGCCTTTATCGTAGGCAATCAGATTATCATAGATGTTGTAAATTGCTTCACCGCTGGCCGTGTCATAGGCAAAAGCCGGATCCAACGTCTCGGGTTCGCCGTACATGGCGTAGACGATGCTGTCAGGGTTCTTGACCTGCGCTCCTGCTGCTACGGACCACAACGCTACAGCCGACAACACAACTGCCACAAAAAACCACAGGGCACCGCCACGCAGGCGGTCACGGTCCATCCTCATCGCGAATGTCTCCTCCTTCTTCTTCGTACGCATTCCTGCGCGGTACCATGGACCGACCGGTGCTGCGGCAAGCCAGGTGCCGCCCACCGCCACATGCCGGAGCCCCAGGGCGAAAGCCCCCGGCACACCGGCCTGCCTGTTTGGTTGCAGTACGCCAGCGTATTCGCCAGAACAGAACGGAATTCCTGCCGGCGCAACTGGCAAAGCGCGGACCAGACTGTGCGCCGGCAGAAAGACTCATCCCTCGGAGGATTCAGACGGCTGTGCATCCCAGAAAGCCTGAAGATCCGGAGCCAGAGGGAGCTCGAACTCCAAAGGGGCTCCGGTGCGGGGGTGAGTAAACGTCAGACGGTACGCATGCAGGGCTTGGCGCTCCAAAAGGCGCATGCCGCGGCGTGCGCCGTAAAGCGGGTCGCCCACCACAGGGTAACCGCTGTAGGCCAGGTGCACCCGGATCTGGTGGGTCCGGCCCGTTTCCAGATGGGCTTCCACCAGGGTGAACTGGCCCCGGCGCTGGCGGACGAAAAAGTGGGTCACCGCCGGACGGCCGCCGGGAACCACCGCCATGCGCTTGCGGTTTTCGGGATCCCGCCCGATGGGGGCGTCCACGGTCCAGCACTGGCGGCCCGCGCGGCCCAGCACAATGGCGAGGTATTCCCGGTGGGCGGTCTTGCTGGCAATCTGCTGGCTCAGCGACTGCTGGGCCAGATCGTTCTTGGCCACCACCAAGAGCCCGGAAGTGTCTTTATCGAGACGGTGCACGATGCCGGGACGGATCGTGCCGCCGATCCCCGCCAGGTCTGGGCAGTGCGCCAGGAGGGCATTCACCAGCGTGCGGTCCGGGTGCCCCGCCGCAGGGTGGACCACCAGTCCAGCCGGCTTGTTGACCACCAACAGATCGTCGTCCTCGTACACAATGGCCAGGGGCATGGCCTGTGGCTGCAGCGTTGCATCCTTGGGTTCCGGCGGATGGACGCTGACCACGTCGCCGGCCTTCAGGACATAGCTGGGCCGGCTTTGCTTTTCATTGACCAGAATACGGCCTTCCGCCAGCCAATCCTGGGCCTGGGAGCGGGACGGAGCCAAACCCAGGCGGGCCACCCACACGTCCACCCGCTGGCCTGCGCCGCTTTCATCCACCCGCAGGGTGGACCATGAGCCGCACACCGACACGGCCGGACCCGTATGGCCATCGCCGCCGGAGACCGTCTTACCTGCTTCCAGTTCCCCCATGCCCGGATGCTCCCCCCTTGATCACCTGCCAAGCCAGCAGGAAACAGCCCACAGTCAGAAATACGTCGGCCAGGTTGAACACCGGCCAAAAAGGCAAGGCCAGGTAATCCACCACTGCGCCCCGCCATAGGCGGTCCACCAGGTTCCCGGCGGTGCCGGCGGCGGCCAGAACGAGCGCCAGCCGCCAGCCGCGGGGGCTGGCGTGGGGGAACCAGCGGGGGCCGTACCGCCAAGCCACGGCGGCCGCTGCCAGGGCCGCCACTCCCAGCCCTGCCAGCCACACCCGCAGGCCGGCAAAAACGCTGAAACCGGCACCCGGGTTGTAGCGCAAGGCCAGCATCAGCCAGGTTCCCAGGAGCGGGACGTCTCCGACCTGGGACAATCCCCGTTCCGCCCAGGCCTTGAGCGCCTGGTCCGCAGCAAATAAGAGAAGGGCCAGCGCGGCCCAGCGGCCCGAGCCTGCCACGCCCCGGCCTTCAGCAGGGGGCCAGCCCCCTCGGCTAGTGCGAACCGGGGCGCCGGCGATGCTGCTCTTCCCCCTCCCCGCCCCGCGGGGGCAGCCCGGAACGCCGCCCCCGGCCCCGTGGCTGGCGCGGTTCCCGGCCTCCGCGTTCCTGCGGTTCCGGGTAAATGTGCTCCAGCACGTCTTCCCCATCCTCCCCCGCCGGTCCATCTGCGCCTTCCAGGGCGTCTACCCGGCCCTCGATATGCTGGCCGTAATTCTCCAACGCGGGATAGTGCTGGGGATTCAGGCTGATCAGCCCGTCCGTGGCCTCCACGATGCCCGCGGGCTCATCGGCATTTACGTAGGCGTCGGACGGGGATACACTGTCCGGCACGTCCTGCGGTGAATTGGAGGTGCCGTAACGTGCCACCTTCTGCCAGACATCCTCGCCGTCGGAAACCACGCTGTCGGTATGGTCCAGGAAAGTGCGGCCGAAGGGCGGCACCAGCACCGACTCCTCCGCCGGCCGGTTCTGGTGGCGTTCTGTATTGTCCCGGGCCTGCCTCTCCCGGCAGCGGAAGCAGTCGGTGGCCGCCGGCAGGGCTTCCAGCCGCTCCGGCTCAATGGGCCTGCCGCACACCTCGCAGACACCGTACAAACCCCGATCCAACCGCTCCAGAGCGTGATCCACCTGGCTTTTGAGAACCTCGAAATTGTCGCGGAGGGAAAGATCCTTGCTGCGCTCAAACATCTCCGTGCCGATATCCGCCGGGTGGTTGTCGTACAAAGACAGTTCCTGGAGGGAATCGTGCATTCCCTCCGCCGCTCCCAGGCGGTCATGGCTGGCACTGGCGGCCTCCAGCTGCTCGCGCTGAGCCAGAAGCCGCCTGCGGATTTTTTCGTGGCGGCTGTAGTCGCTCTGATCCATGGAGGGGTGATCTCCTTGCGGGACCGGCCCGCCTCCGCCTAATGTACGCGCAACTGATACTGGACGATGCGCGTGATGTCGGCGATGAAGGCACCGATCACGGGAATGTTCAGGGCCGCCAGCTTCGTCAGCAGATAGAGGGTGATGGCCGCCACCAGCGTGAAGCCGATGGCGATGCCCACCCCCCGGGCCACGCCGCCGAGGAAGTTGACCAGGACCACCCGACCCGGGCTGGAGAGATAGCGGCCGTACTCGGCCAGCTCGCCTTTTTCGACACTCTGCATGAACTCGGTGACTCGCTCCAGCAGGGCCCGGAGCACCCCGGGGTCTGCGGCGGCAGGCTCCGGCGGCTGCGGCTGGGAAGAAGCCCTGTCCTGGTTAGCTTCCCCCTGCGGCTCTTGCTTCATCCCACCACCGCCCGGCAGCGTGCGCAAAGGCCGGCCAGAGGGCCTTCACCCTGGCCGACTTCAGGCGCGTATTGCCAGCAGCGCGGACATTTGCTGCCCAAGGCCCGTTCCACCCGCACCTGCGGCCCCGTCTCCGCGCCGGATTGGCCGCCTTGGCCTTGGACCAACTCCACCTGGGAGACGATGAAGATCTGCGCCAGCATTTGTTCCTTTCCGGCCAGAGCCTTTATCAAAGGCTCATCGAGCTCCAGAACCACCCGGGCCTCCAAGGAGTTGCCGATCTGCCCGGCGCCTCGCGCCTGCTCCAGGGCCTTGGTCACCGCCCGGCGCACGGAAAGGTAGGTCTCCCAGCGGTTGGCCAGGTCGTCGTCCTTGTACGCCACCGGCAGCCTGGGCCAGAACGTCAGCTGGACACTTTCGGCTTCCTCTTTGGCGCCGGGCAGGTGCTGCCAGATCTCCTCGGCGGTGTGTGGCAGCACAGGTTCGATCACGCGCACCAAGGTGTGGGCGATTTCGTACAGCGCGGTCTGGGCGGAACGCCGCAGCCTGCCGTCGGCCTTGGTCACGTACAGCCGGTCCTTCAGCACATCCAGGTAAAACGCACTGAGGTCCACGGCACAGAAGTTGTGCACTGCGTGATAAAACACATGGAACTCATAGCGATCCAGCGCTTCCTGCGTCTGCTGCACCAGGCGGAACAGGCGGTCCAAAGCCCAGCGGTCGATCTCCTCCAGATCCTCGTAGGGCACCCGGTCTGTTCGCGGATCGAAGTCATACAGGTTGCCCAGAACGAAGCGGAACGTGTTGCGCAGCCGCCGGTAGACCTCCGCCACCTGTTTGAGGATGGCATCGGAGAGCCGGACGTCGTCGGAATAGTCCACGGACGTGACCCAAAGCCGTACCACGTCTGCGCCCACCTGGCGGATGACCTGGTCTGGAGCGATGACATTGCCCAGAGATTTGGACATGGCCCGGCCCTCGCCGTCCACCACATACCCATGGGTCAGCACGGCCCGGTACGGCGCCTGGCCATAAACCGCCACCGAGGTCAGAAGCGAAGATTGGAACCAGCCCCGGTGCTGGTCGCTGCCTTCCAAATAAAGATCCGCAGGCCAGGAGAGCTGGGGCCAGTGGCGCAACACCGCAGCGTGGCTGGAGCCGGAGTCGAACCAGACGTCCATGATATCCGTCTCTTTGCGGAACCGCCGGCTGCCGCACTTCGGACAGGCGGTCTGCGGCGGCAGGATTTCCTCCGCCTCGTGCGTGTACCAGGCGTCGGATCCCTCCCGGGCAAACAACCGCTGGACCGCCTCGATGGTTTGGGGGTTCATGAGGATTTCCCCGCAGTCCCGGCAATAGAAGGCTGGGATCGGCAGGCCCCAGAGCCGCTGGCGGCTGATGCACCACTCACTGCGCTCCGCCACCATGTTGTGGATGCGTTCGCGCCCCCATCCGGGAATCCACTGAACGCCGTCGATGGCCTCCAGGGCCTGCTGGCGAAATCCGGCCACGCTGGCGAACCACTGGCGGGTGGCGCGGAAGATCACCGGGTTTTTGCAACGCCAGCAATGGGGATAGGAGTGGTCGATATGGCTGGCCCGCAGCAGGGCGCCGTGCTCCTGCAACCATTGCTGGATGGCCTTGTTGCCCTCCTCCAGGCTCAGGCCGGCAAAAGGCCCGGCTTCCGCCGTGAAGTGCCCATCCTCGGTCACCGGGCTCAGAATGGGCAGGCCGTATTTCTTTCCAACCACAAAGTCCTCCAGTCCGTGGCCCGGAGCCGTGTGCACGCATCCGGTGCCCTGATTCATCGTCACATGCTCCCCCAGGATGACAGGAGACACCCGCCCCATGAAGGGATGCCGGTAGGTCACACCCTCCAGCTGCCGCCCGGGCACTTCCTTGCTCACCGTTGCGTTCTGCCAGCCCAGGTCCGCAATCACTTGCTCCAGGAGAGGAGCTGCCACCACGGCGTAGCGCTCTCCCCGGTCCACTACGGCGTAGGATGCCGCGGGATGCACGGCGATGGCCAAATTGGCCGGCAAAGTCCAGGGAGTGGTGGTCCAGATCACGATGTCCACAGGCTTGTCTGTGGGGAGAAGCCCCTTGCCGTCGTCTACCGGGAAGGCCACCCAGATGGAGGGAGAGCGATGGTCGTGGTATTCGATCTCCGCCTCTGCCAGGGCCGTCTCGCAGGTGGGGCACCAATAAACGGCCTTCAGGTCCTTGTAGATGTAGCCCTTGGCCGCCATGGCGCCGAAAATGCCGATCTGCGCCGCCTCGTATTCCGGTTTCAAGGTATAATACGACTCATCCCACAGGCCCCACACGCCCAGGCGCTGAATCTCCTGGCGCTGGACACCCGCGTAACGCAAGGCATATTCGCGGCAGTGGCGCCGGAAGTCCACCGGGTCGCTCTCCTTGCGGTTCAACCCCAGTTCCTTGATCATCTGGACCTCGATGGGCAGGCCGTGGGTGTCCCAGCCGTGTACATAAGGCGTGAAGTACCCCCTGAGGGCTTTGTAACGCACTACGATGTCCTTCAGAGACTTGTTGAGGGCGTGGCCCATATGAATGTGCCCATTGGCATAGGGAGGGCCGTCGTGCAGAATAAACGAAGGCAGGCCCATTTTCTGAGCCTGAGCCAGGACTTTCTCATAAATGTGATGATCATACCAAAACCTTTGAATCTCCGGCTCCCGTTGCGCCAAATTTCCTTTCATGGGGAAATCCGTACGGGGAAGATTCAAGGTCGAACTCCAGTCCGCAGCTTTCTCCTGCATCCTCGCGTAGCCTCCATCCCTACGTTTCCACCATTATATCCCGCCGGCCAGACCCCTGCCACGGGCGCCAGCCGGCGGCAGGACATATTCCCGGGTGATCTCCAGCTCCGGCGCCGTCTGCACGGCCTCCACCCGGCGCTGCGCCGCCTCCCCGGGCCAAGGCGCTGCGCTCAAATCCCGGGGCTGCTCGCCACGGCCGTCCTCCTGGCCCGACGGCGAAAGCGTTTCACCCTGATCCTGTTCTCCGGCTTCGCCTGTGTTCCCGGTCTCCCTGCCCTGCGCGGGAGAATCGTGAAGCCACCCCCGGCCGTCCTCTTCCTGATCCTCCCCGGCGAGGCCGCCGCCATCCGGTTCCTCTGTATCCACATCCACAGACCCGGCATCGCCGCCGGGGCCTTCCCCCTCGGGAAAACCCGCTTCCTGAGCCTGCTCTTCCGGCCCGGCCACATCCTCCCCGGGCGTTTCTTCCTGGGCCGGCCGAGGCAACTCCGGCGACGACAACCCGCGCTGTTCCTCGTAATCGCTGAGGATCTCCTGGTAGAGGCGGAACAACGACCGCAACCGCGTCAGCATGGCCTGCTCCTGCCCATGAAGCCGCGCCAGGTTCTCCTCCTGCCAGGACCGTTCCCGCTCCGCTGCCGCCAGGATGGCCCGGCGGCGCTGGTAGGCCTCGGCGATGATGAGATCCGCCTTCTTCTCAGCCTGGGCCTGAATGGCCTCGGCGTTGCTGCGGGCCGTGGCCGCGGCCTGGCGGATGGTTTCCTCCATGTCGCGGTACTCCGCCAACCGCTCTTCCAGCTGGGCCACCTTGTCTTTCAGAATGGAGTTCTCCCGGTAAAGGGCCTCAAAGCTTTCTTGGATCTGCCGCAAAAACGCCTCCACCTCTTGCGCCCGGAAACCCCGAAAGCTCTTGGAGAAATGCGCCCGCTCGATGTCCATCGGCGTGATCATCGCGGTTCACCCCTAAAAAAGCCGTTTCAGGAGCAGGCCCTGCCGGCCTTTCCGGGTGGACCCGGTGGCCTCGGCGATCTCCACCCGGCCCCGACCCCGCAGGGAGAGAACGTCTCCCACTTGTACGGTCTCCGCAGGATCGGTAACTATACGCCAGTTCAACTTCAGGTGGCCTGCTTTGATCTCCCGCACCATGGCCGTGCGGGACTCGCCGAACCCGGCCGCAGCCACGGCATCCAGACGCAGGGAAGCCACAGTGGCCCGGATCTCCTTGACCCGTTGGGGCGGCACAGCCAGCTGCTCCAGGTCGATCTCTTTCACCGCCACGGGGACACGCCGGATCTCCCTCCACTGCGCCAGCACAATGGGAAGGACCTCGCGCTCCACCACCGCCTGGCAGCCCCATTCGGCCAAGACCAGATCGCCGATCTTCTCCCGGCGTAATCCGGTACTGCCCAGCAGAGAGCCCAGGCAATCCCGGTGGGTCGGCGCTTGAAAACGGAAATCGCCGCGGGCCTCCACGGCCGCCAACTGCAGATCCACCAGCTCCGTCAGATAAAACCGCGGGACAAAAGCCACGCGGCGCCGCTCAGCCTGAGGATATCCCCCCGCCGCCACCCGGTCGGCACGTTCATCCTGTCCGGCGACCCACTGGGCCAGGTCCAGCTGCGCCGGATCCAAAAAGTCCGTCAAAACCGGCGCTTCCTGTGACACAGCCCTCTCCCGCAGTTCCGTGAGCCTGCGGGCCAACTCCGCCTGATCCGGTTGCAGGGGCTTCGCCCCTGGGCTCGCAACCTGTTCCATGGTTTACGGCAACACTCCATAAAGAATAACGTTCATAACCACCAGCTGCACCAAATCCAGCGCGATCCAGGCGGCCAGCGGCGACAAATCGAAATAGACCCCGCCAGCCCCTACGGACGGAAGGATCCGCCGCAGAGGCACCAGCAGGGGTTCCGTGAGTTTGCAGATCCAATCAATCACCGGGTGCGAACGGTCAATGGGAAGCCAGCTCAGCAGAATGCGGGCCACGAACAACCCTTTCCATATGTCGAAGAAGAAATTGACAATTTGGATAAAATTATACATCCCAGCCTCCTTCGGCCTGGGCGGGAAAACCCGTGCGAACCCATCCCAACCGGTTCCCCGGCGCCAAAACCGCGCACGTGCCGAGCCATGGCGGCGGCCCGAGCCTGCGATTGCCTTATTGATTGCCTTATTATATCACAGGTTCCGGCGCTTCTCTCTGGCCGAAGGCCATTCGGGCTCTTCCGGCTCCGGCGACGGCTCCAGAAATTCCAATCCACTGCTGGTATACCCTTCGCCCTCGACGTCGATGACGACATTCGCCGGTGCGAACAGATACAGATTGTCCGCCAGTTTCTGTGCCCGGCCCTCCAGGGCATACGTGGTTCCGCTGAGAAAATCCACAATCCTCTTGACCAGATCGGTCTCGCACTGGGAAAGGTTGATGATCACCGACCGGCGGTTTTTCAGATGGTTGGCGATTTCCTGTACGTCATCGAACTCGTGGACTTCCATCACGATGACCCGGAATTGTCCGCTCTGGCCGGGGAAGTTCACCAGCCTGGGCCTCTTTCCGGTCTCTCTGCGGCCGGCAGGACGGTCTTCTTCCGGATCCTGCTCCAGGGCGGCCGCTTGCTGGTCCGGCACCAGCTCTTCCTCCACCACCTCTTCCTCCTCTTCGCGGTACCCCATCAGGCCCAGAACACGGTCTACCAGCTTCGCCATCCCGGGGACCCCCTTTGCAGCACAATCTGACAAGATGTGCCAAGCCCGTTCTCTATTCGCGATCTGGTGGAAAAATCCTGCGGGAAGCGGGGTAGAGCAGAACTCGCGCCCCTTCCGACACGCCTTCGACTACAGACTGCTCCGCGCCCACCAACAACGTCCGTACCGGCACAAAGCGCACGCGTCCACGGCTGAGCTGCCAGAGACCCTGTTGCCTGCCCTCCCAGGCCAGGCTGGAGCTGGGAACCAGGATCCCGCGGGCCTCACGGAAGACCAGGCGTCCCGGAAAAGCCTGCAGGCGGAAAGTCGTGGAGGGCAGCTCGGCCCACTCCAGCTCCACCCGGACGCGATGGGCATCCACCCAGCGCCAGCGCCGCATCTGGACCAGGACCTGGCTGGCTTTCATGCCGGCGGTTCCGCCCCGGCTCACCGCACTCTCCTGGAGGCGGAAGCGTGCCGGCCAGTCTGCAGGTGAACGGGGTGGTTCCGAGACATCCGCCCAGAGGACCGTCGCGAACGGATCCCAGAGCTCCAAAACAATCTCGCCCGCCCGGACCCGCCCGTCCCGGAACGGCAGGCCGCCGGTCGTCCGCAGGCCGGGATACAATCTCCGTTGTACATCCTGCAGATTATCATTGTCCCACCAGAGCTTGTCCCAGCGCCCATCCGGCCCGAGGCCGGCCCCTGATGCAGGCCGCACGATGCCGGCCGAGGGGGCCCGCAGGGCCACTGGATCGCTGCCAGACCCATCCGGGCGCAAGGACGCCACCAACTGCCCAGCGGCCACGCGCTGCTCCGCCTGCACCAGGTAGGTCACCTGGCCGGTCTGCGGCGCCAGCAGCCGCAGAGGTTGGCCCACCAACAGGATCTCCGCCTGCACCTGGTCGCGCCAGACCCCTTCGCGAGCCACCGCGGTCAGGGTCCATTCCTGCCATACGTGGTGGGCCCACCGCAGCGCAGCCACACCGCCGGCCAAAAGGAGCGACAAATACAGGACCGCGCCAATTTGCCGCCACCGGCGCTCAGCAGGCATGGGCCTTTCCCGCCCCCTTCGGATACTCCACTGGGCGCCATTCTCGGTTCCCGGCCCGGAGCCGCCTGCCCGCAGCTGCGCTCAGGGCCGGGGCATCCCTGATCAGCCTAGCAGGTATAGGGCCAAGATGCCTACCAGCCACACATACGGCGAAAACCACGTCAAAGGCTGGCGCCGGATGAAACGCATCATGGTGGCGATGGCCAGCCACCCTGCCACCAGCGCCGTCAGAAAGCCCGCCAGGAAAGCCGGCCATTGGCCGGCCAGGCCCGCCAGGGCGATATCCTTCGCCTGCAACACCCCTGCTCCCAAAATGGCAGGCAAGGCCAACAGAAAAGAGAACCGGGCAGCGTCTTCCCGCTTGAGCCCGCTTCCCAGAGCAAAGGCAATGGTGCTTCCGGAGCGAGACACCCCCGGGATGATGGCCACAGCCTGTCCCACGCCCACCAGAAAGGCCCTGCCCCAGCCCAGCCTGCCCAGACTGAAGGAGGCCTGCCGCCGGGCCAGGGCCTCCGCCCCCCAAAGGATGAACCCCGTGGCGATGAGACCCATCGCCGCTGCCTGCGGCGAGGTGAAAAGCTGTTCAAACCAGTGCTTCAGCCCTACGCCGGCCAGGCCCGCCGGGATGGAGCCTATGATGATGAGGTAGACCAGCCGCCGCCAGTATGGCGCGGGCTCCCCGCCCAGGCGGGCCGGGGCACCGGGCAGAAAAGAGCGGATCATATGGACAATGTCCGCCCAGAAGTATACCAGCACCGCCAAAAACGTGGCCAGGTGCACCAGTACGTCAAAGGCCAGCTGGGACCCCTTCAGCCCCAACAAGTGTTGCATCAGAACCAGGTGGCCCGAGCTGCTCACGGGCAGGAACTCGGTCAGCCCCTGGACACAGCCCAGGATCATGCCGTCAAGAATGCTCAAGAACGCGCCTCCATCCTCGTTTTCCGTCTGCGCTGCCCGTGCCCAATGTTCGCCACGCTCTCCGGGAGTCCTGCCGCTTGCACGAAATTCGCCGCGTCCTGCCGGTCTTTGGCGCCCGGCAAGGACAACTGCGGCGCCCGGGCTGCCGGCCGACGCTGGCGGGCCAACGCCCCGTGGATTCGGCGGCCCGGGCGGACATCAGCGGGCGGGCCGTGCCTCCCAAAGCCGGGCCCAGGGGCGGGCCAACGGCAAGGCGGCCAAGGCCGTTGCCACGTTAAACAGCGTCTGGGCGTTGGCAATCTGCCGTCCAGGATCTTGGCTGGTGAGACCCACGACCGCCAGGAACCAAGGATAGACCAGGAGGGCGGCCAGAACGCCGGCCAGATTGAAGAGCAGGTGCGTGTAAGCCGCCAAGCGCCCGGCCCTGCCGCTTTGGGTGGCGGCCAGAAGTGCAGTTACGCAGGTCCCTACGTTGCTGCCCAGGGTGAGCCCCACCGCTGCCGGAAGGGTCACCGCCCCTTGCCGGGCCAGAGTCAGCACAATGGCGATGAGAACGCTGCCGCTTTGCAGCAAGGCCGATCCCGCTGCCCCCAACCCCACCGCGGCCAGCGGACTGCCGGCAGCCGCCACCAGGCTCTCCAGCGCAGGGCTCAAGGCCAAGGGAGCCAGGGAACGCTCCATCCCTTCCAACCCCAAAAAGAGAAGTCCCAGCGCCGCCGGCACCGCAGCCCAACGCCGGCGCAGAGGCAAACCTACGGCGCCTATCGCCAGGAGCACCCAGACTAGATTGCCCGGGCGTAATGCAAACAACTGCACGGTCAAGGTGGTGCCGACATTCGCTCCCAGAATCACGGCGGTGGCTGCGGCCAAGTCCAGCAGACCTGCATCCACCAGCGCCACCGTGGTGGCAGTGACAGCGCCCGAGCTCTGCAGCACGGCCGTCAGCAGGGTCCCGGCCACGAACGCACGCGCCGGCGTGGCTGTGAAACGCGTCAGCACGGCCTGCGCCCGTTGGCCGGCCAGGAATCGCAAGGACTGGTTAAGCCAGAGAAGCCCGAGAAAGAAAAGAACCAACCCCAGGGTGAAGCCCAGGGCGAAACCTGCCCAGTGTGGCATGAAAGGCCCCGTCCGCCTGCCGAGGATTCATCGGGATCGCGGAAACACCGTCGGCGGGCGATAAAGCCTATTCACGGGTGGCGTGGGCTATGAAAGTCCCTATCCGGCGGCGGCCGGCCAGCGCGACGACCCGGCGCCGCCGGCAGTCCTGGCGCCGGGCACGCAGGGGCCTATCCGGCCGTCAAAGCGTATGGCCGGGTTGGTATTGCGGTAAAAGGTAATCATAAGGGTTTGTACTCAGTAGGCGTTCCAGGCGGAACGTCACCAGGCCCCCGGGTCCAGCCTGCGGGGAGGCCAGAACCTGCCGGCCGCCGATGTCCAGCGTCACGGGCAGAGGCTCCTGCCCCTCGCCCTCCGCCAGGATGAACTCAATGGGATAGATTGTGTACAGCACCGGCCTTTCCCCCTTGCGCACCGGTCGCCTGACCGCCGCCCCCGGCGCCTGAGCCGGCACCCGGGGCCCCCCCTCCGGAACGGAGGAAATCCCACAAGGACTGCGCCACCGCCTGACCGATCCGCTGGGCCAACGGGCGGCTCCGGGCGCCGCGGCGCCGCGCCGGGCCGCCCAGCCGGTACATGGGCCTTCCCGGCCGCCAGGGCAGACCCCGGAACGCCTGTTGTCCGCTGTAAGGGCCAGTCCCGCCAGTTCCCTTGGCTGCCATCAGCGCCGGCCCTGCGCCGGGAGCTCCGGGCCGGGCTCCTTTGCTCTGGTCCGCCTGCGACGGCGAAGATCCGGCTGGCGCCGTCGTGGGGCCTGTAGAGGCGTGGGGCTCAGATGGCTGCGGCGGCCCCGGCGGAGGCGGCGAGGCAGCCTCCGGTTGCCCGGAGCGCCCGGCACCTGGGGCGGAATCCGTTGGTTTCCCTTGTTGGGCCCCACCGGTCCCGGCAGCCCCGTCTTGTGCTTTCGAGGTTGCCTGCCCCTCCGGGCCTGCCTGCGCTGGGGTGGGTGCCTGTGCCGCCAGAGGAGGGCGCGGCGCCTGGGCCCGCTCCCGGGCCAATTCCTGCAGTTTGGCGAGGGCATCGGCCACGCCGCCCACGGCATCGATCAGCCCTTCGTCCACCGCCTCGCGCCCCACCAGCACAGTGCCCATGTCCCGCACCAGTTCCCCGGTGCGGAACATGAGTTCCCGGACGCGTTTTTCGGAGATCCGGGAGTTTTCCACAATGAAGCGAATGACCCGGTCCTGCATCTTGTCCAGATACTCGAAGGTCTGGGGCACGCCGATGAGCATGCCGGAGAGGCGGATGGGATGAATGGTCATCGTAGCCGTCTCGGCGATGAAGGAGTAGTCGCTGGCCACGGCGATGGGGACGCCGATGGAATGCCCGCCGCCCAAAACCAGGGATACCGTGGGCTTGGACATGGTCTTGATGAGCTCGGCGATGGCCAGTCCCGCTTCAATGTCTCCTCCCACCGTGTTCAGCACAATGAGGAGCCCCTGCACGGCGGGGTTTTGTTCAACAGCCAGAATCTGCGGGACCACATGCTCATACTTGGTGGTTTTGTTCTTCGGTGGCAGGATCACGTGTCCTTCCACCTGGCCGATGATCTCCAGAATGTGAAAAGGCGCTTCCCCCGTACCAGCCGGAGCCATCTGACCCAGGCGGCCGATGCTCATCAAAGCTGCCCGGTCGGCCTGCAAAAACCGGGCCGTCCAATCGGGAGCTGCAGGTGGCGCTGGTACTTCGCGCCTGTCGGGTGCAGGCACCGGCGCAGGTGGCGGTGGATCCGCCGCACCCGGAAGCCCCGGCGGAGCTGCCGGATGCGCCTCCGGTTGCGGCGCCTTGGGGGCGGCCACAGGCTCCTGCCCAGCGTCAGCGCCATCTGCGCTGGGCCCCTGCTGCATCTGTCCTTGGCCCGGCTGCCTTCGCGAAACCGCCACCCGTCGCAGGCGCCACGGCTCTCCTTCGCCGCCGTTGTCATCGGCGGCGGGACCGTTCCAGGCTGAAAGTGACTGGGACTTGCGGCTGTCTGAATCGGTCACAGCCCCACCTCCTGTTTCCAGCCTGTAGTATGCGAACGCGGGCCCGGGATCATACGGTCCCGGGCCCGCGCTTGGGCCAGACGGCTCTGTTTGGTCAAGATGGATCGCAGTCCCTGGCTCAAACCTCCATCACGATGGGCAAAATCATGGGCCTGCGATGAATCTTGTCATAGATGAATGTGCTCAGGGCGTCGCGAACGCTGTTTTTGATGGAGCCCCATTCCGTCACCTGGTTGGCTTCACATTCTCCCAGGGCCTGCCGTACCCTGGCCTTGGCTTCCTCCACCAGAGACTCCGCCTCCCGCATGTACACAAAGCCCCGGGAAATGATGTCCGGGCCGGCGATGACGGCGCCGGTCTGCTTGTTGATGGTCACCACCACGATCAAGATCCCGTCTTGGGCCAGCAGGCGGCGGTCCCGCAGGACAATGTTGCCCACGTCTCCCACACCCAGCCCGTCCACCAAGACCTTGCCGGCATTGACCCGCTCTCCCAGTCGCGCACTGTGGGAGGTCAGCTCCAGGACATCGCCGTTTTCCATCACAAACACGTTGCTGGAGGGAATTCCCAGTTCCTCCGCCATGAGGGCATGACGCTTCAGATGGCGGTATTCCCCGTGTACGGGCATGAAGTAGCGCGGCCGCACCAGGTTCAGCATGAGCTTCTGCTCCTCCTGGCTGGCATGGCCCGAGGCGTGCATGCCCGAAAACCGCTCATAGATGACCTCCGCCCCTTGCCGGAACAGGTGGTTCACCACCCGGCTGACCAACCGCTCATTGCCGGGAATGGGGTTGGCGGAGATGATCACTGTATCCCCCGGCAAGATGGACACTTTCTTGTGCTCGGACATGGCGATGCGGGAGAGAGCGGACATGGGCTCCCCCTGGGTGCCGGTGGTGATGATCACCACCTGATGAGCAGGGAGGTGGTCAATGGTATCCACGTCCACCAGGGTATGGTCAGGGACCCGTAAATACCCCAGTTCCAGGGCGATATCCACCACTTTCTCCACGCTGCGGCCCACCACAGCCACCTTCCGGCGATGATGGGCGGCGGCGTCCATGATCTGCTGGATGCGGTGGACATTGGATGCAAAAGAAGCGATAATGATTCGTCCCCGCACGCGTTCGAAGGCTTCTTCGAACGCCTCCCCCACGCTGCGCTCAGACTGGGTGAACCCCGGCCTCTCCACGTTGGTGCTGTCCGACATCAGCAGCAGGACTCCCCGGTGTCCGTACGCCGCAAACGTGTGCAAATCCATGACTTCCCCGTCCACCGGCGTCTGGTCGATCTTGTAGTCGCCGGTGTGGATCACGTAACCCACGGGGGTCTTGATCCCCAGGGCCACGGAGTCGGCGATGCTGTGGTTCACATGGATGAACTCCACCTCAAAGCAGCCGATCGGGACTTTGTCTCCGGCTTTCACCACCCGGAAATCCGGGTCGTAGCCCAGGTCGAACTCCTCCAGCTTGCCCTTGACCAGACCCAGGGTCAACCGGGTCCCGTAGACCGGTACACGAAGCTCCTTCAAGACGTACGGCAAGGCGCCAATATGGTCTTCATGGCCATGGGTCAGGACCACCGCGCGCAGCCGGTTTTTGTTCTCAACCAGATAACTGAAATCCGGGATGACCAGATCAATCCCCAGAAGCTCATCATCAGGAAATTCCAGGCCGGAGTCGATGACGATCAGGTCATTGCCGTACTCCAACACCATCATGTTCTTGCCGATTTCCCCCAGTCCCCCCAGGGGAATCACCCGCAGCTTTTCACCGTTTTTTGCCATTCAGTATCCCATGATCCCCTTTCGTCGCAGCGGACAGCGCCCTGACTTGGCGCATACACCCTGCCCCGCCATCGGCCCGGAGAGGCCGGAAAAGGCGTGAAAAGACCCGGCCAAACCTCCTTTGGCACTCCGGGCCCTCGCAGTGGTATTCCGACGCCCAGGATTTCCCGGCACCGGTCCGAACCCCGGCTCGCCCGCCACCTTTGCCGTCCCAGTGGGAGCAGCCTTTACGGAGTTGAACGCGGTACCCGCCGTCCTCCGGTCACATTCGACATCTTTCCCATTATAACGGACAGCCAGGGGATGCTGCAAGTGTAGCCTGCAGCCAGGCCAGCAGAAGGCAGGGATGGTCCGCCACCCCGCAGGCACGAAGAACGACAACACCTACGGCAGGCGCCGTAGGCTGAAAGGGCGCAATAGGTCGGAAGGACTTCAACGACAGGGCGCAGAGGGCGGGCGCCCTCCCGCGCCGTTCTGCGCCCTACGCCTCCTCACATCAAGCCGGCATTGTGCATCTCCCGCTTCAAGACTTCCAACTCGGCGTCGCTCATGGGCCACAAGGGCTGCCGCACGCCGCCCACGTTTCGCCCCACCAGGTTCAGGGCTGTCTTCACAGGAACCGGGTTGGTGGTGATGAAGAGCGCCTTGTTGAGGGCGAAGATCTGTTGGTTGATCTGGGCCGCCTTGGCCACATCTCCGGCGAAGAACGCCCCGATCATCTCCTGGATCTGCTTTCCCACCAGGTGAGAGGAGACGCTCACCACACCTGCGCCGCCCACGGCCAAAATGGGCAGAGTCAGGGCATCATCGCCGCTGTAAATGGCGAAGTCCGGAGGCGTCAGCCGGCGAACCTCCGTCACCTGGGCCAGGTCACCGGTGGCGTCTTTCACGGCCACGATATTGGGAATCTGCGCCAGGCGGGCTACGGTGGCCGGTTGGATATTCACCGAGGTCCTGCCGGGGATGTTGTACAACATCATCGGCAGCTCGCAACTGGCGGCGATGGCCTTGAAGTGCTGGAACAGCCCCTCCTGGGAGGGTTTGTTGTAATAGGGGGCCACGAGCAGGATGCCGTCCACGCCGGTCTTGGCCGCTTGGCGGGTGAACTCCACACTCTCCTGGGTATTGTTGCTCCCCGTCCCGGCGATGACCGCCGCCTTGCCGCCCACGGCATCCACCACGGTGCTGAAGAGCTTCAGCTTTTCCTCGTGAGTCAGAGTGGGGGATTCGCCGGTGGTGCCTGCGACCACCAGGCCGTCAGAACCGTTCTCCGTCAAGTACTGGGCCAAGCGCGCTGCGCCCTCATAATCCACCTGCAAATCCTTGGTGAAGGGGGTCACCATGGCGGTGAGTACCCGGCCGAACTTCTTCATCCCAGTTCTTCCCTCCAGGTGGCCCCGCTCAGCCGGTCTGGCGGGCCATACCTCCGAGCTGATCGAGGCCAAATTCGTGGTGCAGGGCGTGGACCGCGCGTTCCACGTCGGAAGCAGCCACCAGGCAGGAAATGTTGGTGTGGGAGTCTGTGGTATGATAGATGGGCACCCCAGCCTGCCACAGGGCCCGGACAATGCGGGCCATGACTCCCGGGACGCCCCTCATTCCCCCACCCACTGCCGTGACCTTGGCATATCCCGGCTCCGCCTGGACCCTCACCGGAAGCTGCGCTAGAACCTTCGCCGCATCCGGCAACCTTTCCTCCTCCACCACAAAGGTTATCCGGTCCGGCGAAACCTGAATCAGATCCAGGCTGATTCCGGCGGCGGCCAGGGCCTGAAACAGGGCCAGGCTCAGCCGGGAGCGGGAAAAGCCCTCGCTTTCCGGGACAGCCGTCCCAGGCGTCCCGTCCGGAGCGCCGCCTGCGGCCGGCTCCGCTGCAGCCGGGCCCGGAGATTCAACCCCCTTCGTGACCTTGACCGTCCCTGCAGCTCCGCCTCCCAGCCAATAGACCCGCACGTAGGCCAAGCCTCCCAGGTGGGCGATGGCCGTCACCACCCGGTCGCTTTTGATCTCCACGCCACCGGGGGACCCCCGGGTGATCAGAGTGCCCGGGTGATCCGAAAACGTGCTGCGCACCCGCAGTGGAATCCCCCCTTCCATGGCGATCTCCACCGCCCGGGGATGGATGACCTTGGCGCCCATTTGGGCCATTTCCGCCACTTCGCGATAGGTGGCTTCCGGCAAGGTACAGGCCTCATTCACCAGGCGGGGGTCGGCGGTCATGACCCCTTCCACATCGGTGTAGACCTCCACCATCTCCGCGCCGAGAGCCACGCCCAGGGCCACCGCAGACGTGTCCGACCCGCCCCTGCCCAGGGTGGTCACATCACCGCCCCGGGTGATGCCCTGGAACCCTGCCACCACCGCCACTTCACCCCGTTCCAGCGCCGCCAGCACCCTTTGGGGGTGAATCTCCAGAATACGGGCATTGCCAAAGCCGTCGTCGGTGGTGATGCCCGCCTGCGCCCCTGTCAGAGCCACAGAAGGAACGCCCCTTTCCTGCAGCATCTGGGAGATCACCACTGTGGCCAGGATTTCCCCGCAGGACAGGGCCAGGTCCAAGTCGCGGCGGGACGGGCTGGGATTTGCCTGGCGTATCAGGTCAATGAGGGTGTCCGTGGCGTACGGATCGCCCCGCCGCCCCATGGCAGAGACGACCACCACCAGCTGGTATCCCTGCTTCCTGGCTCGCAGAATGTGGTGCAGAACCCGTTGGCGACGTTCTGCGGTGGCCACCGATGTGCCGCCGAATTTCTGAACCAAAACCGGCAAACATCCTCACCCCATCCGCCACACTGGACCCTGCGCTCCGGCAGCGGCCGCCCCGCTCATTTTCCGATCCACCCCCGCTGGGCGCAGTACTCCGCGATCTGTACAGCATTCAGGGCTGCGCCTTTGCGGATCTGATCCCCCACCACCCACAGGTTCACCGCCCGGGGATGGGACAGATCCTCCCGGATCCTTCCCACATATACATCGTCGCTCCCGGCCAGCTCCAAGGGCATCGGATAGACCTGGTTCTGCGGATCATCGGCCACTTTCACGCCAGGCGCCGCAGCCAGAGCCTCCCGGACCCTGACCGCCGTGAGCTTCTCCTCGGTCTCCACGTTGATGCTCTCGGAATGGCAGCGCAGAACGGGCACCCGCACCGTGGTGGCCGTAATGGGCAGATCCGGCTCATGCAGGATCTTGCGGGTCTCCAGGACCATCTTCCATTCTTCCTTGGTATAGCCCCCGTCCTGGAAGACGTCAATATGGGGAATCAAGTTAAACGCAATAGGGAAATGCTTGGGGGCCGCTGCGTAGGGAAGGATGGAAGCCTGAAGCTCCTGGCCCCTGGCGAAGGCCTTCACTTGCTCCACCAGCTCCGCCATGGCCCGCGCGCCGGCTCCGGAAACCGCCTGATAGGTAGATACGATCACGCGCCGCAGGGGGCTCAGCCGGTGCAGCGGGTACAGAGCCACGGCCATGATGATGGTGGAACAGTTGGGGTTGGCGATGATGCCGTGGTGTTCCCGGCAGTCTTCCGGATTGACCTCCGGCACCACCAGGGGTACATCGGGCTTCATCCGAAAGGCGCTGGTATTGTCGATGACCAGGGCGCCGCGGTCTACTGCCGCCGGAACCAGCTGCTGGCTGACAGAGCCGCCGGCGCTGAAGAAGGCGATATCCACACCGGCGAAAGAAGAAGGACGTGCTTCCTCCACCTCGATCTTCTGGCCGGCGAATTCCAAAACCGTCCCGGCGGAGCGTGCCGATGCCAGAAGTTTCAGGTCCGCCACCGGGAAGCGGCGCTCCCGCAAAACCTTCAACAGCTCCTGCCCCACCGCTCCCGTGGCACCTACGATCGCAACCTTGAAAGCCACTGCTGCTGCCTCCTCGCCTGCCTTGCTTGGACTTGGAAGTATTGTATCACATGCACTCCGGCCGTAACACCGAGACCAGCACCGGCCCACCGCCTAAACCGGCTGTGCCACCAGCAATGGTTGCAGTTGGCGGCGCTGCAGGGCCCAGGCCAAGGTTTCGGGGATCAAAGACATGGCCGCCACCAGCGAACGCCGTTTGCTAAACGGGGCGTCCTGCCCGAAGGGCACGAAATAGATGTCGGAACGGTTCAACAGGAGCGCCAAGCTCATGGCATTGGTGCCCAAGCCATCGTTGGTAGAGATGGCCAGGACCACCGGCAGCTCATTGCGCAATTGGGCCTTGGCTGCCATCAACACCGGTGTGTCGCTGATGCCGTGGGCCAACTTGCCGAGGGTGTTGCCTGTGCACGGCGCGATGACCAGCGCATCCAGGAGATGGTCCGGGCCGATGGGCTCCACCTCTGGCAGAGTCAGCCATGGCTCCCTGCCACACAAGGCGGCCACGTCCCGGATGAGATGCCGGGCCTGGCCGAACCTGGTGTCGGTCTGGGCCACCACCGGTGACAAAATGGGCCACAGCTCAGCTCCCAGATGCAGGAGGCGCTCCATCTGTTGCTTCACTGTGGCAAACATATGAAAGGATCCGGTGAGGGCAAAGCCGATCCGCCGGCCGGCCAGCGACTCCAGCGGCGCGCCTTCCACCTGTTCTCTCAGATTCATGGGGTGCACACCCTCCCATGCAGGTCAGGGTTTTGTTCCCTCCGCTCTGCCTGCCCGTTCCTCCGCCAGAAGCCGTGGCACCGCCTCGGCCAAAGCCCGTCCTGCCGTTACGGGCGCCACCTTTCCCGGCAGACCCGGGGCGAACAGGGCCCGGCGTTTCAGGCGGGCCGCCGCTTCCCAGTCCACCCCGCCCGGTACAGCCGCCACGTCCACGATGACCGCCGCGGGAGGCAGCCTTTGCAACAACGGTTCCGGGAGAACAGGGGCCGGGACAGTGTTGAAGACCACGTCGGCGCTGGAAAGCACAGCCGCCAACTCCTCCATAGGAACCGCCCGGCAGCCGGGAACGGCGGCGGCAATCCGCGCCCGGGCGGCGGCCCGGCGCGCGGCTACCGTCACCTGGGCGCCCAAACCGGCCAGATCGGCCGCCAACACTGTGCCGCAGCGGCCCGCTCCGATGATGACACTCCGGGCTCCCCGGAGCGTGATCGGGGTGTTCTGCATGGCCAAGGCGATGGCGCCTTCGGCAGTGGGAACTGCGTTGGCCCAGGCGATCTGGTCCACCTCACCCAGCTCCACGATGCGGACCCGGGCCTTGTCGGCGGCCCGGCGTACGACGGGCTTGGCCTGTCCCAGATAGAGGGTGATGCCGGGAGGAAAGTACGAGAGGAGTTTCTCCGTCAGAAAAATCTCCGTGATGCCGTCCGGCACCGCCACCACCCGTCCGGAGGCGTCCGTGTTGCTCATGGGTGCCACCACAGCCTGGGCATTCCGGACAGCTTCGCGGGCGTCCGAGGTGAACGTCACCACGCCTGGCCCTGCCTGTAGCAGGGCTTCCAGGCCAGACAGAAACGGATGGGTCCCTGGCGCAGGCCAGCCGACGGCGATGACCGCCGCCCCTGCCTGCACCAGGGAAACCAGCAACAGGCGCTCGCGGGGGTCGCCGCCCAGTAACGCTACCCGGTAGCCGGACAAATCGACCCCCGCAGACGGCAAAGGAAACCCCGCCGGCAATCCTTCGGATCCTGGGCCCACCGCTGCATCCGGAGTAGCCATCGGAAAACCCCCTTGGGAGGTCTGGGAGTCGAGCCACGGCATTATATGTGGAGAAGCCGGGAATAGTGCAGAACGGCTGGGAAGGGTGCCCCGGCGGTGGCGGACCCGGCAGACGAGCGCTCCGCCCGGAACGGGAACGGTGCCAGGCCAGCGAGACAAAGGCTCCGTGGTCTGGGACCGAGAAGACTGCGGAACCAGAAAAACGGGTTAGGAATGGGCGCCGAATACCAGCGATTCCAGGCCGTAGACCAGATCGGACAGCTCCATCACCTTGCGGATGGCCAGCAGCACTCCAGGCATGAAGGATTCCCGGCTCAAGGAATCATGACGTATGGTCAGAGTCTCGCTGGGATTGCCAAACAGCACCTCCTGGTGGGCCACTAACCCGGGCAGGCGCACGCTGTGGATGTGAATTCCGCCCATCTCGCCGCCGCGGGCGCCCTGGAGCTTTTCCACGGCGCCGCTGCGGTGCAGCACCGACTGACCACTCCCGGAACGTGCCCGGCTGGCCTGGATCATCTCTGCCGTTTTGATGGCCGTCCCCGACGGGGAATCCAGCTTACGCGGATGATGCATCTCGATGATCTCTGCGTCCATGAAAAAGCGGGCCGCCTCTGCGGCGAAGCGCATCATGAGCAGGGCCCCGATGGCAAAATTGGGGGCAACGACGGCTCCCAACCGATACTTCCGGCACAAGGCCCGCAGATCCTCCACTTCTGCCTGGGAGATGCCCGTGGTACCCACCACCGGGCGAACGCCGTGCAAAATGGCTGTCTGGATGCGGCTCATGATGCCTTCGGGCTCCGTGAAATCCACCATCACCTGGGGTTTGGCGGCTTCCAGCGTACCCTCCAGGTCCGGGCTGACCAGGATGCCCAACGGGCCCGGCCCGGCCACCTGGCCGATGTCCTGGCCGGCATGGCTGCGATTGACGGCCCCCACCAGTTCCAAGTCGCCAGCCTGGCAGACGGCCTTTACCGTTTCCCGGCCCATGCTCCCACACGCGCCTACGACCACCACACGGATTCGTTCCGCCATGTGCCCCATTTCCTCTCTGCCGCATAGGAATACGTTGCAGGGTCTGCGGCCTTCGCATGTTTATCCGTCACATTGTATGTGGCTTTTCCCACCCTTGTCAAGGCAAGGCAGGCCAGCCCGGACCAGCCGGATGCTTACGCCCTCCCGGACGTAAGGCAGGCTGAATCCCAAGAGCCTCCTCCGGATGGAAAAGTCTATGGCACTTTGTCTATGGCATTCTTCGAAAGGCAGGCCGGCGGGACATCCCGCCGGCCTGTGGAAGCTGCTATTCCAGACCTGGGCCAAGCCTTGGAAAGCTGCGCAGCTTAGTCGATCTCCACATCCTGGGCGCCTTTGGAACGCAGGATGTCCGCGGCTTTCTGGGCCTTGCTGGAGTCGGTCTTCACCGCCGCCAGGATGCGTCCTTGCCGCACCTGCTCCTCAAAGAACCTGCCCCGCTGCTGGGGAATCCCCAAATCGACGAGGCTTCCGGCCAACCCGCCGGCCACGGCCCCGGTGAGCCCTGCTGCAATGGGCCCCATGGCGATCACGGGTCCGATGCCCGGGATGGCCAGAGCGCCGACGCCGGCCAGGAGCCCAGCAGCACCTCCCAGCACTCCTCCGGTGGTGGCGCCGGTGGTCAGATTGACCCCCCCGTCCTTGGCCCCCTCTTTCTTGTCATCCTTGGCCACCACGGAGATGTCGTCTCCGAAGCCCTGGTTACGCAATTCCTGAACCGCGAATTCCGCGTCCTGCCGCCGGGCAAAAAGCCCTACAACCGTTGACATACCCCTTCAACGCCTCCTGTGGGTTGCTCGCAGCCTGCCTGCCGGACCGGCATCCCCAGCCGGGTTGGCGCCGTGGCGCCGTACGGGCAGGTTCTGGTGGGTAAGCTTCCCCGGGGGCGCGTGGTCTATGCCGGATCGTCTATGCCGGATACTGGTCCGCCAGCTTCTTCCGGACCCCCGGCCCGATGGCCGCCAGAGTCATCTTGTCCGGATCCGCCAGCTGTGCAGCCAGGTCCTGAACGTCGCTGCGCTGCACAGCGTCGATCTCTGCCATGACCGCATCCGGCGATTTGATCCGTTCCTCGTACATTTCCATCTTGGCAATACGGGTCATCCGGCTGGAAGTGCTTTCCAGGCTGAGCATGAACCCGCCTTTGACCTGCTCTTTAGCCCGCTCCAGCTCCACCTGGGTAATCCCTTCCTGCTGCAGGCGCCGCAACTCCGTGCGGACCACATCCAGCACCTGCAAAAGGTTCTCCGGGCTGGTGCCGGCGTACACCCCGAACATGCCCGCCTCCTGGAAGCCGGTGTGAAACGAATAGGTGGAATAGACCAGGGCCCGTTCCTCCCGCAATTCCTGGAACAAGCGCGAGCTCATGCCGCCGCCCAGCACGGTGTCCATGATCATCATGGCATAGCGGCGCGGGTCATTGCGGGGCAGGCCCGGCCCCCCCAGGCAGAGGTGGACCTGCTCCGTATCCTTGTCGCGCAGGATGTTGCGCGCGGGGCGCGGCTCCCACAAAAGCAGCGCCGGCACCGGCCGGGCCGGAATCTGCCCCAGCTGGGCGGAGACGGCATCGACCACCTGCCGGTGGGTGATGTTTCCCGCAGCGGCCACCACCAGGTTGGCGGGCACATACCATTTCTCCAGATAGGCCAGAACGTCCTGACGGCTGAAGGCCGATACGTTTTCAGCCTTGCCCAGGACAGGCTGCCCCAGCGGGTGCTGCCCGATGATTCCTTCGGCGAACAAATCGTGGACCAGCTCATCCGGCGTGTCCTCGTACATCCGGATCTCCTCTTGGATGACCCCCTTTTCCTTTTCGATATCCTCCGGCTGAAACAGCGAGTGCAGCAGCATGTCCCCCACCACGTCCACGGCCAGGGCAAAATGGCGGTCCAACACGCGGGCGTAATAGGCCGTGTTCTCCCGGGCCGTGAAGGCGTTGAGCTGCCCGCCGACGGCGTCAAAGATCTCGGCAATGGCACGGGCCGAGCGACTGGCCGTGCCTTTGAACATCATATGTTCGATAAAGTGAGAGATCCCGTTCTCCTTGGGCGTCTCACACCGGGAACCGGCGCCGAACCAAAATCCCAAAGAGACCGAACGGACATAGGGAATCCTCTCCGTCACCACCCGGAGCCCGTTGGGCAGCACGCTTCGGGCGAATTCAAACGAGCCCACGGCAGCCGGATCCCCGTCCGGCTGCGACCTGCGAAGAAGTTCTTCTGGCACGAACGACCCTCCCAGCCTGCATTTCCATGCCTTGGGCCGGGAACCCGCTTCCTTCCCTGCCAAGACTGGACAGGAACCTATTCGCAGTCCCGCCGAGTTATCCTCTCTAGAATTCCCCTTTCGCAGGCTTCCCAAGCGCCGCGGCCTGGACCGCCGGCCGGCCGTCCTCCTCCAGCCGTGCCAGGAATTGACTGCAGGAGCCTGTCCCCGCCGTTGCGAATGTCCACCATCATGGCATCGGCCAGCAATCTGCTCGATGCTCACCCCCCGGCGCAGGCATGGGAGGAGCCCGTTTATGCAGCAAAGCCTGGCACTTACGTTGATCTCCCTGTTGCTCTTCTTCACCGGGCTCTTCGGGGGAAACGCCCCCGGAGACTCCCTGTCCCCGCCGCCGGCCTTTCGTAACCCGTGGCAGCCCTCCAGCGGGGCGTCCACCCCCGCCTCTGCCGGATCCGGCTCGTTCGGGACGGCTCCCACCCTGCGTACCAGCACGGGAGTCACGGTGGCCGTGGGAGGCACCGTCTTGCCCTCGGAGAAGCGTATCAATCTACGCTCCGGACCGGGGACGGGCTACCGGCTCGTGGCTCAGGCCGGCAAGGGAACGCCGTTGACGGCCCTGGAGGCCAAATCCAAATGGCTGAAGGTCCGCACCCCCGGCGGCCAGGTGGCCTGGGTGGCTGACTGGCTAGTCCAGCCAGGCACCGCCGTGGCTACGGGCGCCTTACGGAGAACCCCGCTGGGCTATGAGGTCTGGGGATATTACGATACCGACGGGACCAACTCGGCCCTGGATGTGCTGCGCCGGGAGGCGCGCAACCTCACTGCCGTGGTGCCCTTTGCTTTCCGGCTCCGCAGCGACGGCTCCATCGCCGACCACCATCCCAGTCAGGCCATGTCGGTGGCGAAATCCGCCGGACTGGACACCTTGGCCCTGATCCACAACTACAGCGGAGATTATTTCTCCAGCCAGGATGTGGACGCCTTGTTGCGCAGCGCTTCCGCCCGCCACCGGGCCATCCAGAGTATGCTGCACATCTTGCGGTCGTACGGGTACCGCGGAGTCCATCTGGACCTGGAGAATGTGCCGCCCGCAGACCGCGAACTGTTGAGCGGTTTTGTGGCAGAGGTGGCAGCCGCCTTGCGGCCGGAAGGATACCTGGTGACCATGGCCGTCCCGGCCAAGAACCAGGAGGATTATGCCAACGCTTGGAGCGGCGCGTTCGATTATGCGGCCTTGGGCGCCTCCCTGGACCGGGTGGTGGTGATGGCGTACGACGAGCACTTCCGGATCGGCGATCCCGGACCCATCGCCTCCCTGCCGTGGGTGGAGTCGGTGGTGCGGTATGCTGCCAGCCGCATTCCGCCTGAGAAGATCCTGCTGGGCATCCCGGGATACGGCTACGACTGGCCCCTGGACGGCCAGGACGGCCGCGGCATCAGCTACCAGCAGGCCATGCAGATTGCCCGGACCCAGGACATCACGCCGAACTGGAGCGGAGACGCTCAATCCCCCTACTTTTCCTACCGCTCCGGCGGCACCCAGAGGGAAGTATGGTTTGAGACCGCCTCCAGCCTGACCCCCAAGATCCAGCTGGTCCAGCGCTTCCATCTGCGGGGGATCGCTTTGTGGCGGCTGGGGCTGGAGGATCCAGCACTTTGGCCCGTCATCGCGCGCAGCCTGGGATAACTCTCCAGACGGGATGCGCCGGTGGGCTGCCGGCTCAGTCCGGGTGAGCGGACGATGGCTCGCGGGGCGAGCCGGCCTCCAGCAGCTGGCTCACCGTCATCAGGCGCACGCCCTTCTGGTGCAGCCCCTGGATGATGATGGGCAAGGCCTGTACCGTCGGCTCCGTGGGATGCATCAGGATCAGGCTGCCGGGGACGTATCTGCGGAACACACGGTCCGCAATGACCGCGGCCGGTGGCCTTTTCCAATCTACCGTATCCACCGTCCAAAGGATCGTGCGATACCCCATCTCCGCAGCCGTGCGAACAATCTGTCCGTTCACCTCCCCGTAGGGAGGCGCGAACAACGGAGCCGGCTGCACTCCCTGGCGGCGGAGCAAGCGTTCGTTTTCCGCGATCAGGCTGGCCAGGCTGCCCGGGTCCATCTTTTCCACGTGGTCGTGCCGGAACCCGTGGCTGGCCACCTCATGGCCGGATTCCTGCAGCTTCCGGCCCCACTCAGGGAATTTCTGCGCCCACTGGCCGTCCAAAAAGAACGTGGCCTGGACGTTGAACCCGGCCAACGCCTTGAGCAGGGCAGGCAAATGCTCCTCCCCCCAGGCCACGTTAAACATGAGCGCCGCCCAGGGGCCCGGAGGCCCCTGGCGCACGGGCTCGAAAAAGCTCCGTGTCACTCTGGGAGGGACGGGCTTCCACACCAGCTGCACGTCGCTTCCGCGCCGCGCGTTGCGGATGGCCTGCATGGTCGCCTCCACGTCCACCTCCCGGCCTGGCTGTTCCGGGATGACCTGCTCCCGCACCGGGTCCCAGCGGGCATTCACCGGCGCCTTATTCAGACGGACCGCCAGATCCTGCAGCTGCGCCTGCACTTCTGCAGAGAGATAACCGGCCAGGCCAAGGCGGATGCCTTGCTCCGCATCCACAAGGTGAACGCCAGGGGGCATTCCATGGCGCCAGCGTTCCCAGCGCTCCGACAGATGTGGCCAGGCGGCTGCCAGAGCCAGGAGAAACGCCAGGACTGCCAAAAGCCAGAGCCACGGGCCGGGCAGGCGCACCGTGACCCAGGACAGACGCGCAAGATAAGGGCGGGTTGGTCTCACACCTATCCCTGTGTCTCCCGACGAAGCACCGCCAGCCTTCACTGGGCCGGCGACACCACGGAGCAGACGCGGCACGTTGCCCGGCTCCTTCCTTTCAGGTTCAGGAAATGGCCGGCAGCCGGAAGCCCTGTCCCGTGATGCCGGGAAGGCCAGAAAAAGGTGCTCCGGCCAGGCCGTAGCACCCTATGCAGAACGAAGGCCCTTTAGAACCCGCCCGTCTGGGGCTGACAAGACTTTTAGCGGGTAAATATGTGGTTTCCGATTTTGGCCGTGACCGAGCGGCCGTTCCAGAACCCCGGAGCCTGGGTCGCCGCCGGATTATAGAAGAACAGCGCTCCCCCCGACGGGTCATCGCCGGCCAGGGCCCGCTGCACCGCCAACATGGCCGTGCTGCCGGGCTGTGCCGGTAACTTCCCTTTTTCCACTGCCAGGAACTGGCCCGGCTGATATATCACTCCTTCCAGAGTCTTGGGAAACCGGGGAGAACGCATGCGGTTCAGCACCACGGCAGCCACAGCAATTTGGCCATCCAGAGGTTCCCCTCCGGCTTCGGCCTGGACCAGGCGGGCCAGCAGGATCTGTTGCTCGGGTGTCAGAGTGATCCCCAGCGGGCCCCCGCTGCCGCTGGGCCCCGCCGGTGTCGGCGCCGCTCCGGTGATCTCCCGGAACGGGTCTCCGCCGCGGCTGGCCAGTGGATCAGGATCACGCTCCCGGCTGGCGGAAGGGTCGGTCTTCTCTGCCGCTTTGGCTACATTCGGCAACAACAGAACCTGACCCGCACGGATGGTGGAAATATCGGCCAGTTTGTTCACCTCGGCGATCCTGGCAACGCTCGTGCCCCGCGCCGCCGCCAAGGCGTACAACGTGTCCCCTTTTTGCACCACGTAAGGACCCCACCCCGGCGGGACGTCCTGTTGCACCCCAGAAACCTGAGTGGTGATTGTCTGCGGTCCCGTGGAAGCCTTGACATCGGCACTGCCTTGGTCCAGGGCCACGGCCACCACGGACACACCCACCAGTGCTGCCATGACCAGGGCCAACGTCTCCGATCCCATGGCTGTCCCCCCTGGACCACGCAATCCGTGGTTTCCCTATACGATCTTGTCCGATACTGTTTTCTCTTCCACAAAGCGCCAGAAATTCCTTCTGGCGATCTCCCTCAGGTCTCGCCGCCGACGGGGTCTTCCCTGGCCGCGGAACCCAGAAAATCCCCCACGGCCTGGATGACCCGGGCAGCGGAGCCGACGACCACCGGAAGAGAAGGAAGAGATTGGATGAAGAGGCGGCCATAAGGACGGTTGACCAGTCTCGGATCCAGAACCACCACCGCACCGCGGTCCGTGTGGGAGCGGATCAGGCGGCCAAACCCCTGACGGAACTTCATGACCGCCTCCGGCAGGGACAAATCCCGAAACGCATTTCCCCCTGCCTCCTCCACTGCTTCCATGCGGGCCTCCACAACCGGATGCGTCGGTACGGCGAAGGGCAGGCGCACCAGCACCACGCAAGACAACGCCTGCCCCGGCACATCCACGCCTTCCCAGAAGCTGTCTGTGGCCAAAAGCACCCCTTTGCCGCTGCTCCGCAGCTTGTCCAGCAGCTTGGCCCGCGGAAGCTGTCCCTGGTGCCATGCCTCCAGGCCGGCGGCCTTCAGGTGTCCTGAGATCCGGGCCCAAACCTGGTTCAACATTTGGTAGGAAGTAAAAAGCACCAGAGCCCGCCCACCGATGGTTACCAGCAGCTCCTGAAGGGCCTCCGCTGCCTGTTCGGTAAACGGCTCCTGGCGCGGATCCGGCAAGTCGTGGACCACGGCCAGCATGGCCTGGTCTTGAAAGCGAAAGGGAGTCTCCAGCTGCAAGCCCTGCCGCTCTGCCGGCGCCAACAGCTGTAAGCCCGTGCGCTCCCAGAAGTAGCTGAAACTGCCGCCGATGGCCAACGTAGCGGACGTGGCCACGCTGGCACCCACCTGGCTCCACAAAAGCCGGTGCAGTTTCGGCCCCACATGAATGGGGGCCCCGGCCAAGGCCACGCTCTGGGGCCGGGCCCGCTGGCGTTCGAGCCAATAGACGAAGCCTTCCTCTCCGGAATCATTGCCCTCCCCGTCAAAAAACGACTTCAGCGCCGCCAGCCCCTGCTGCCCGCGGCTCCGGTAATCCTGCAGCCACGCCAGGATTTCCGCCCACTGTTCTGTTTGCTGTTCATCCCCTTCCGGCGCAGCGGGGAACTCCTCCACAAACCGGTCCAGCTCCTGCAAAGCTTCAGCCCAAAGCCGGGACCACCGATGCGCCAAGCCTGCCCACCGATCCCACTGCGCCGAATGGCGCAGGCTGTCTGTGACGCGGATCAGCTCCTGCCCTGGCCCGGGCTCCGGACCATCCGATGCCGGCCACTGCCCGCTCGCTTCCTCCCTTCCACACAGTTCCTGGAACAGGGTCTGCGCCTGGCGATCAGCCAAGCGCAGCGCAGGCAACCACTCTTTGCGCCAACGGTCTGCCAAACCCGGGGGCAGATGAGGCTCCACGTCCGGCACGCCCGCCCCCGGCCCGGAATCCGCGCGCACACTCCCCCCCTCCTGGGCTGGCCGGGCCCACGACTTCCAGTCCTCGTAAGAGAGCCGAAGCCCCAGGTGATCCGTAGCCACCGACTCCAGGTGGTGAGCCTCGTCGAAGATCACTGCGCCATACTCCGGCAACACCGCCACTTCCCTGCTCTGGGCACCCGTGCCTCGTAGGGCCAGATCGGAAAAGAAAAGAGAATGGTTCACGATCAACAGGCGGGCGCGGTCCACACGCCGGCGGGCGGCGAAGAAAAAACAGTGGGCATAGTGCCGGCAATGGCGGCCCGGGCAGTGAGCCGCCTCTACCTGGACCGGCGCCCAGGCCACGTCCGGGCAGGCGAAATCCAGTTCGGAACGGGAGCCCTCCTCTGTCCGGGCCACCCAGGCCACCAGGCGGGCAAGCTCCGCCCAAGGCACCGGGAAGTCTTGGCTGGGACGCTGGCCCCGCCGAGCCATGAGTTGCTCCAGCCGCCGGCGGCACAGGTAGTTGTTGCGTCCTTTGACGAGCACAGCCTGCAGATCCCATCCGCATCCCTTCTCCAGAAAGGGAACGTCCTTCCGTAGCAGCTGCTCCTGAAGATTGATGGTGTGCGTGGAGATGACCACTTGAGAGTCGGTGGTCCGGGCCCACAAGAAGGCCGGGACCAGATAGGCCAGGGACTTTCCTGTGCCGGTGGGGCCTTCCACTGTAAGATGCCTGCCCTGAGCCAGAGACTGCAATACCGCCAGGGCCATTTCCTCCTGCTGCGGCCTGTGAACGAAACGGGGGAAAGCCTGGGAAAGCCGGGAGTGGGGGCCGAGAACGGCGCGCACCTCTGCCTCCAGCGACGAAAGATCCATCAGCGGTCCCTGACCTCCCTGCTTCGCTCCGGGTCAGGCTGCCGGCCCCAGCGGTCCAATGCCGCCACCATTGGATGGGAATCGATCCACGCGGTCAGGGACCGCTTTTCCGCATAGACATGCACCGCCACCAGAAGCCCCAAAAAAAGCCAGCGTACTGCCGGCGGCCACACGGTGGCCATGGCGAAACCCACAGCGGCACCCAGCGGATTGCTGCCGGCATCCCCCAGCAGGGCCTGCGCACGCAAGTCCTTGGGGGCGAAGGCCAGGACCGCAGTAAACAGCGGCAAGGTATACGGCAGGGCCGCCTGCCCGCCCACCCCCACGGCCAGCAGAGCCAGCAAGGTGTACCCCTTGATGGCCCGGCCCGGCCGCAGGTCCAACAAGTTGACGAAATTGGCGCTCAAGGCCACCAACGCGGCGTCCAAAAGACACGCGGCCGCCTGGCCCACGCTCTGCCACCCGTGGAGGGGCGGCGCGGCCCCGGCGGGGACCGCCGGCGGGTTCTGCTGCGCCCAGGCTACGGCTAGAAGGGCCAGAACGTATCCTCCTGCGGCCTTGACGAAGCCTGTGGTCAACCGCCCATGCAGAAGGGCCCGAAAATGGCCTTTGAACCCGCGCTGGCTGCGGTCTCCCCGGACATCGTCCAGAAGCCCCAGAGCGCTCATGCCCGCCACCAACAAGAGATAGGCCGTGAGGTATGGCCCTGGGAGGACGGGGAACGCAGCCTTGGGCGCAGTGAACACACGCCCCTGCAACGCGTAGACCAATCCCCATGCTGCCAGCGTGGCCAGCACAGGCGCCACGCCGAGCCCGTCCGGCAATGCACGGCCTTGGTAATTTACGGCCCGCCAAGCCGCAGGCCACCGGCTTGCCAGCAAAGCGACGGCGCCGAGAGAAAGCCAGAATGCTGCCAGAGCCCAGACCTCAAGCCAAGCCATGGGAGGCCCCCCTCCGGCGCGCCCGCCAGCGCCGGCCGTAGCACGCCCAGGCCCACAACAAATCCCGGAACTGGCAGGCCCGGTGGCAAAACCCCCGCCAGTCCCGGCCGGTGATGGCATGATAAAAGGAGACAGGAACTTCTTTGATGCGCAGCCCCGCCTGCATTGCATCGAGATCCATGAGAATCTCCATGCTAAACCCGCGCCCCAGGGGGAGCAGCTGGGGTAAGGCCCTCCCGCTGATGGCCCGCTGCCCGGAAAGGGGCTGCGCCAGGACCCTGCCTCCCTGTCTGCGCACAATCCAGGCCGCCAGCCGCTTGACCAAGCCGAAACCACCGCCCCCCTGGGCCGGCAGTACGCCGATGACCAGGTCCGCCTCACCGGCCAGCACGGGTTTGACCAAAGCGCCGGCCAGAGCCGCGCTGACCCCCAGATCCGCATCCAGCAAGACGACCGCTGCGGGCCGCGGCTGCTCTTGGGCCAGCGGCATCAGAACCGCATTGAGGGCTCCGCCTTTCCCTGTGTTGCGAGGCAGCCGCACGACCTCGGCGCCGGCATCCGCCGCCCGTCGCGCAGTATCGTCCCCGGAACCATCATCCACCACGATCACCCGGTGGGCAAAACACCCTTCCCGGATGGCTGCCACCGTATCGCCGATGCGGCCGGCTTCATTGTAGGCTGGCACCACGGCCACGATTTCCCCCGCTGGCCGGCCGGGTTCCCGGCACGCCGGAGCAGAATCCCTCATGTGCCCCGTCTCCTTCCCGGCTCACAGGCCGATCCAACCGGGCTCAGGCAGCAGTTGACGCGCCTGCCCTCGTTGCCCATAGCGTCCCGGCTGGCCGCTGGCCAGCGCCAGTACCAGCGCAGCTTGGCCCGCCACGCCATCCACGTTGTCCACAGCGGGGACCCCCATCTTGCCGTACCGGTCTGCCAAGATCGCTGTGCTGCTCAAGGGCTCTCCCATGACCACCGGCACCTGGTAGGACTGCAGGGTCTGAATCAGGGGCTGATCGATTTGATCCCAGTGGGATCGATCCTCTTTGAGGCTTCCCGTGAGAATGATCACCGCATCCGGCGCCGTCTTGTAATCTCCCCGGATGGTAACCGCGTGCTGCCGCACCAGGTAATCCACCACGGGATCAGGCTGGGCATAGATCAGACTATGGACCAACGCCTGGAGAAAGAAGCGCTGCTGACCGGCTTCGGCCTCGGCGGCCCAGGCCTGGTTCTCCCAGCCTTTCAGCTGGGAGAAAGGGGCCAAGGCCGAGGTGATGGAGGTGACGCTGGCTCCCGCCAGTTTCACAACCCTGCTCACGGAGTCCAGGGTGTCATTGCCCACCAAATCGCTGAGAACCCAGATGGCCACCCGCCTACCCATGAGCTGGCCGCGTACCGTGTACGGCAGCGCCGCGCGGGCGAAGCGATCCTGAAACGACAACTGGTTGCGCAAGTCGGAGATGGTATTTTGCAGACTGGCCTCCCCGGCCCGGATGGAGGCCATCTCCCGGGCCAGCCTGTCCACCATGACCGTCTGTTGCGAAAGCAAAAAGCGATTGTTACCCAGCGCCAGGCCGATGACAATACCCAAGCCCAAAGCCAAGAACACGGCCATCAGGGACGCCAGGTGATAACGCCAAGGCACAATCACGCCTGCTTCCTCCTACCAGCCCAGGGTCAGCCGCGCCCACAATACCACCAGGCGCCCGAACTGCCGCACGGGCTCTGACATGGCAGCCACCAGGATCACTGGCAGGACACCAGCGCCGATGAGAAGCGGCATCCAGATCCGGTTGCGGGGAGGTTCCCGGTAAAGCTGGCTGACTCCGCGGGCATCCACCAGGATGGATCCGACCTTCAGGCGGGTCAGAAACGTGCTTCCCATGCCGGCCCGACCCTTTTCCAAGAAATCGATCATGCTCGAATGCGAGCCAACGGCCACGATGAGGCTGGCCCCCAGATCATAGGCCATCAGCAAAGCCAGATCCTCGCTGGTGCCTGGCGCCGCCACGGTGCTGGCAGACAGGCCCAGTTTCCGGACCCGCTCCATGCCTGGCGCCCTCCCGTCCGGATAGGCGTGGACCACCCGCTGCCTGGCCGCACGCAGGGCTTCGTCGCTGACGCTGTCCATGTCCCCCACGAGGATATCCGGCTGCCAGCCGAACTCCCGCAGGCCATCTGCGCCTCCGTCCACGGCGATCAGAACCGGGCGTACCTCGGCGATGTAAGACTGGATCGTTTGGAGATCTTCCCGGTAGCTGGCCCCCCGGGTGACCACCAGGCAGTGGCGGCCGCGGATGGGAACCACAGGCCGGGGCCAGTCGAGGCTGCCGATGATGAGAGATTTTTCCCGCCGGGCGTAATCCAGGGTGTTCTCCACGAAGTGGTCCAGTTCTTGGGCCAGATTTCGTTGGCTCATCGCCAAGCGTTCTTCCACAGCTGTCTTGTCCCAGATGAAGACCTTTCCGGCCGGCTGACCGTTGATCGAAACGTCGCCGTGACGGGTCACGGAAAGGATCCCTCCATCCGGGATGGTTTCCCAGGGGGGAGCTTCCAGCCAGTCCAGCAAGGGGATTCCGGCTCCCAGCAGCGCCCCCGGCCCATGGTTGGGAAAACGGCCTGTGATGGAGGGCGCCACATTCACCACCGCCTGGACCTTGGCTTGAATCAGCCCATCGGCTGCCACTTCATCCAGATCCGCATGGTCGACGACAGCGATTTCTCCGGGCCGCAAGATCTTCACCAGATCCTTGGTGCGCTTCCCCTTGCGCAGAACCCCACGGAGGCTTTCGCGCCGGAACCAGGCTGTCCGGTTCATGAATCCGGTTCCCCCTGAAGGCGGGTCTGCTCCACCAGCCGCGCGATGAACAACCGGTTGGTGGGCTTGCCCCGCCGCAAATCCACACTCCCACCGAATAGACCCTCTTGGAGCTGGAAGTCGCCACTGACCCAGGCTTCTTCAATAGCGTGGCGGATGGAGCGCTCCACTTGACTGGAAGTGATCCCAAAAAACCGGGCCACGGCCGGATACAGTTCGCCGGTCAACGAATTCAGCAGGCTCGGATACCGCTGGGCCAGCGCGATGGAGCGCTGCAGGTACAGAAACCCCCGAAAATGAGGGGGGATCCCCACCCTGGCCAGCCACTGGGCGATGGCCACCTCCTGCCGCCGAGCCCAGGCAGGTTTGCGGCCCAGCGGACAACCCGGGTACTCGCCACAGGACTGCCAGAGTTCCCAACCCTGGGGTCTCCGCTCCGGGATGACCCCTTCCGGCCTGTCCACCCTGCCGGCAACCCAAAGAAGCCGGCAGCGCAACACTGCCACGGAGACCGGAGGGACGAGCACATAATCCGCCAGTTCTGCCCAATCCATGGCCGCCAGCGGCGCCTCGTCCGGTAAGATGCAGATCAAAGCTGTGCCGGAATGCTCCTGCCGCCACCCCCGCAGCCTCTCTACTTTATCCCACGAAGGGCTTTCTGACAAGCGCAGCACCCAGATCTGCGCTCCGTCGCGACCCGCCGACCGCCAAAACTGCTGTTCAGACAAGACCGCCACCGGTTCCAGCAGGGGACATTGGTGTATTCCGTCGGACATGAGCTGCCGGAATCGCTCGGATTGGGCGGCTACGCCCACCTTGACTGTGTCCGGAAACGTGGGCAACCTCTTCTGCCTCCATCATAAGATGATACAGTCCCGCCTCTTCGGCCATCCACTGGGCCAATACTCCGTATCCCTGTCTGGGATCGTTCACAAATACATGTGTGACAGCGCCGGCTAACATACCGTCCTGCAAAAGAGGGCTGCCGCTCATGCCCTGAACGATTCCGCCGGTGATGGCCAAAAGCCGGGGATCAGTCACGCGGACAATCAGGCCTTTGCCGCTGGGGCGGTTGTCCATATTGACCTTCACGATTTCGGCCTGAAATTCCTCCACCTTGTCCCCCTGCACCACCGTCAGCAGCGTGGCGGGCCCCGGATGGACCTCCTGCGCCAGGGCCACCGGAACCGTACGTTCAGGCTGTGCCGGAGCGTGGGTGAACCGGCCGTAAATTCCGTAGGGGCTGTTCAGCAAAATGGTGCCGCTCAGTCCGCCGCTCATTTGAAAGGTTCCGATTTTCTCTCCCGGCCTGCCCCGGCCCCCTTTTTCGATACCGGCGATGTGGGCTCCTACGATGCGGGCCTCGTTCAGGTCCTGCCGCTGGTGCGTGGCCGCATCCGTAACCAAATGACCCAGGGCTGCAAAGATCCCGGTTCGCGGTTCGTAGAACGTGAGGGTTCCTACACCGGCTGCAGGCTCCTCCACATATACCCCCAGGAGGTAAGCGGGGCGGTCGCGCCGGATCGGGTTTTCGGGGACCGCCTTGGACGGGCTGGGGGCGGGCCGGATCTCCTTGCTGAGGAGCTCACCGTCCCTCCTTATTTCCAGCTGAACCGTTTGATTCCTTTCTCCATAGTAATTTACCCACACCCCCAGTTGTTGGGCGCTGAAAATCGGCAGGCCGTTGAGGCGCACCAGAATATCCCCCGGCAGAATCCCTGCTTCCCGAGCCGGCGACATCTTCTCCCCTCCTGGCCCGATCACCGTGGACAAGCCCCGGACAATCAGGCCGTAGGGGGCCAGCAGCACCCCGATGGCCTGTCCTCCGGGGACCACATGCACCCGGGGAATCACCTGCACCGTGCGCTGCGGCCAGGGGATGAACCCGAACAAACGGATGCCCAGGTTGGCCTGACCGGCCTTGAGCGGCACGATCTCCCGCACCGCCGCAGGAGGGATGCGGACAGGCCGCAGTTTCTGCTCCTGGGGGTCAATGAAAAGGACAGGGCCCTGGCCGCCACCCGGCAGAGTCACGGTCAAAGGGACCGCAGCCTCAAAGCGCCAGGATTGCCCGGCTGCCAGCTGCAGTTCGGGCGGCAGCCCTATGGAGAGCTCAATCTTCCATCCCAGGCTGGCCAGGGTCACAATCACGACGACCAGGAGGCCGACGAGGAACCAATCCCTCCGGCACGAACGGGAAAAGATGGAAGGGTGCAAACCCGATCACCTCAGGCGGAACGTCCACACGGCAGGGCGTCGCCACATGGCCGACTGCGGCCCTCAACGTGTGCCGTGCTGCCTGTAGCCTTTCCCGTTGCTATGTCTGCGTATGCCCCGCAGGCGAACCTTTGACCTGCTCAGCCATGGCCACCATTTCGCGGGCGTGTTGGCGGGTGGTCTCGGTTACCCGCGCGCCCCCCAGCATGCGGGCCAGCTCGCCGATGCGTTCCTCGCCCTCCAGCAGGCGGGCCCGGGTCCGGGTGGTCCCGGCCTCCGTGGTTTTTTCCAGGCAAAAATGGCGATCGCTCATGCAAGCAATCTGGGGCAGGTGCGTGACACAGATCACCTGCCGGCGACGGCTCAGACGAGCCAGCTTCTCGGCCACTGCCTGGGCCGTGCGGCCACTGATGCCCGTATCGATCTCGTCAAATATCAGCGTGGGAACCTGGTCCACCTGGGCCAGGACCGTCTTGAGGGCCAGCATCAACCGGGAAAGCTCGCCGCCGGAGGCCACCCGGCCCAGGGGCCTGGGGGGTTCGCCCGGGTTGGCTGTGAAGAGAAACTCCACGGAGTCCACGCCGTGGCTGCCGGGCCGCAGGCGGCGGCCGTCCGGGCCGGGCAACCCGCCGGCATCCTCCTCGTAACTTACCTGCACCAGCAGGCGGGCGGAGGCCAAGGCCAGGTCCGGCAGCTCGCGGCTCAAGGCGGCCTCCAGGCGCCGGGCCGCCTCCCGCCGGGCCTCGGAAAGCTGCAAAGCCAGGTGCAGCCACTCCTGTCGCAACCTCTCCACCTCTGCCTGGCTGGCCGCCAGATTCTCATCAAAATGCCGCAGATCCTCCAGTTCGTGTTGGATCTTGCGGGCGTATTCCAGCACCTCCGGCAAAGACGGCCCGTACTTCCGCTTCAGCTCCGCCAGATCTGCCAAACGTTCTTCCACGGCATTGAGGCGTGCCGGGTCCGCCTCCAGGCGGCTGAGGAAGTCCGCCACCTGCCGCGCTGCCTCCGCGACCTCGATCTGGGCGCTCTCCAGCAGCCGGCCGGCCTCGGCCAGGGAAGGCGCCAGGGTCAGGAGCCGCTGTACATCTGCGCTGGCCTGGCCCAAAAGGTTCAGCGCCCCGGCTTCCTCGCCTCCCCCTTCGCCGCCCGCCAGCAGGCGGTGCACCCGGTCGCCCAAAGCCGCTGCCTGACCGGCATTGCGCAACAAGCGCCGTTCTGCCTCCAGTTCCTCGTCTTCTCCCGGCTGTAAACGGGCGGAGGCGATTTCGCGGGCCTGATATTCCAGAAGGTCCAGCTGCCGGGCCACATCGGCTTCCCGTTGGCGCCGGTTCCGCAAGTCCTCCTCCTTGGTGCGCATTTCCTCATACAGCCCTGCCACCTGGCGGGCCAGCTTTAACACCGGCTCGCCGGCGAAGGCGTCCAGCAACGCCCGCTGACGGGAGGGCTGTAACAGCGATTGATGCTCATGCTGCGCATGCAGGTCCACCAGGTGGCCGATGACCTCTCCCAGGGCGGGAACCGTGACCATGCGGCCGTTGATGCGGCAGCGATTACGGCCGCTGCGGCTGAGCTCACGGCTGACCAGCAGCGGGTCCGGCCCCTGGGGATCCGCTTCCACCCCCAGCTCAGCCAGAGCCGCCCACACCGGGCTGGACGGCGCAACGGCGAAGGCAGCCTCCACAACGGCGGCTTCCTTGCCGGTGCGGATCAGGTCGGCATTGGCCCGGGCACCCAGCAGCAGCGCCAAAGCATCGATGAGGATCGACTTGCCGGCCCCGGTCTCACCGGTCAGCACATTGAGCCCCGGCTGCAGCGGCAGCGAGACTTCGTCGATGAGGGCGAAATTCTCCACATGCAGTTCCAAGAGCATGGCCGTCATCCTCGCAGCGCCAGCAGTTTGCCAGCCAGCTGCCCGGCAGGCGAATTCGGATCCGGCCGGGCCTGCGGGTCGCGCACCAAAAGAAAAATGGTGTCATCACCGGCAACAGATCCCACAATCTCAGGCCAATGCAGCCCATCGATGGCGGAAGCCACGCCCGGGGCAATTCCGGGCAGCGTGCGAATCACCACCAAATCACCGAAGAACGCCACCTCCACCACAGACTCTTCGAAGGCACGGCGGACTCTGCGCAGGGCGTCCCGCTCGCTCGGCTGCTCCGGGCGGGCATAGCGGTAGTGACCATTGCCTGTCGGCACCTTGACCAGGCCCAGCTCCTTGATGTCCCGGGAGATCGTGGCCTGGGTCACGGGCATGCCCCGCTCCTCCAAATGGCGGGCCAGGTCCTCCTGGGTTTCCACCCGGTTGTTGTGGATGATTTCCAGAATCATGGCGTGCCGTACTGCCTTGCCCACGGTCATCGGCCCCTCTTCCGTACAGCGGCCTGCCCCGCTGCGGCCCGTTGTCCCGCCGGCCCACCGGGTTCCTGCGGCGCCGGCGATTCGTCCTGCCCGCCCCTGGTCCCGGCCAGGCTGCGGAAGGGAAGCGACGGGCGCTCCTCGTCGCTAAGCCGGTAACGCAGCACTGTATAGAAGGAACGGCCCCGGAACCGGACAAATCGGGCTGTCCGGCGGCTCCGCTGAATCAGGATCTCATCCCCCGGCAGGATGTTCATGCCGGCGCGACCGTCCGGGGACAGCACCACCTCGTGATGCTCCGCTGCCACGGAAATGCGTATGGTCTCCGACGGGCTGATCACGATGGAGCGCGATTGCTGCAGGCTGTGGGCACAGATGGGCGTCAGGATCAATACATCCAGACCGGGATGCACGATGGGACCGCCTGCAGACAGGGAATACGCCGTAGACCCGGTGGCTGTGGCCACAATGAGGCCGTCGGCCCGGTAAGCGCCCACCGCTTCCTCTCCGATGAACGGTGTCAGTTCCAGCATGCGCGCCGTGGCACCGCGGCTGACCACCACATCGTTCAATGCCAACACCCGCCGGATCCGCTTCCCCTCCCGTACCACGCTGGCCTCCAGGAGATGCCGCCGCTCCAGCTGGTAATCTTGTGTCCGTAAGCGATCCATGGCCCAAAAAAGGTCAGGGGCCTCCACTTCCGTCAGGAAGCCCAGCCGGCCCACATTGACCCCCAAAATGGGGACGGACAACCCGGCAGGTGAATGGACCGCCTCCAAGAGCGTGCCGTCTCCGCCCAAACTGACCATCACCTGGGCTTGTCCTTCCCACTGCCCCAAAGGCAACGCCAGATCCGGCCTTGCCAGCATCTGGGCGGCCTCCGGGCCTAGCACGGGCCGGATGGAACGCTCCTCGAGCCAGCGGATCAAAGCGGAGGCCATCTGGCGGGCCTCGCTCTTCCGAGGATGCAGACTGATCCCCACTCCCCGCAGAGTCGCCCGGGGCTTCGGCACGGAAACTCCCTCCAGCCCAAGTGTTCGCCGTTCGAGCAAATGGTTCCTCCCGGCGCGGCGTCTTGCTCCGGGACCAGGTGGGTCCGGACGCCGGACCCACACCCGGCAGGAGTCAGCGCCTGCGGCCGTTTTGCGGCCCGCTCCCATCCAGCACCTGGTGGGCCTCCGCCACAGCCGCTTGGATGGCCTGGGTGATCTCCGGCGCATACGGCGAAGCCTGCACCGGTCCTGGCCCGCCCGCTTCAGCCGGCCGCTGCAGGCACAACAAGAATTCGATGTTTCCCGCCGGACCCTTGACGGGCGAATAGGTCACACCGCAAAAACGGGCTCCCGAAGCCAAGGCCGAGAGGGTGACTTTCTCCAGGACCCGGGCGTGCACGGCTGGGTCCTTCACCACTCCCTTCTTCCCCACCTGGGCCCGACCCGCCTCAAACTGCGGCTTTACCAGGACCACCAGGTACCCGCCTGGCCGCAGAAAATGCAACAAGCGCTCCAGGAAAAGTTCGACGGAAATAAACGACGCATCCACCGTAATGAGATCAAAAGGCGGTAATCCCTCTTCGGAGAAATGGCGGATGTTCGTGCGTTCCCGCACCACCACCCGGGGATCCTGCCGCAACTTCCACGCCAGCTGGCCGTATCCCACGTCCACGGCCCAGACCTGCCTGGCGCCGGCCTGCAGCAGGCAGTCGGTGAACCCGCCGGTCGATGCACCTACATCCATGGCCACGGCCCCTTGCACGGGCAAAAAGGACCAGACGTCCAGGGCACGCCGCAGCTTCAGCCCTCCCCGGCTCACGTAGGGATGCTCCTGGCCCTCCAACTGGATTTCCGCGCCGGGGGGAACCCGCTGCCCAGGCCGTAGGGCTTTCTGCCCGTTGAGACGGACCAGGCCTGCCAGAATGGCCTGCTGCGCCTGCTGCCGGCTGGAGAAAAAGCCCTGTGCCACCAGAACCTGGTCCAGGCGCCCCGGGCCTTCCCGCCCGCCCTCAGAGGCTGTGGGCTCCAACGCGCCGAGTCTCCTTCCCAACACTTTTCCCTTCGGACCCGGAGGCCTGCCTGCATCCTGCGGAACCCAGCCGTTCCAGCCATCGGCGGACCCTCTCCGTCAATGCCTGCGGAGTAAGACCCACCTCCTGGTAAAGCTCCTCCTGCCTGCCCTGCCCCACGAAGCGGTCGGGCAACGCGGCGATCAAACAGGCCACTCCCGGGGCCTTCTGCGCGAGCAGTGCTGCCACCTGGGCTCCGAAGCCTCCCATCGCCGTGTTGTCCTCCACCGTTACCACGCGGCCCGTCCGGGTCGCCGCACGCAGGATCAACTGCTCATCCATGGGTTTGGCGAAAACGGCATCGATGACCCCGGCGTCGATGCCGGACGCTGCCAGCTCCGAGGCGGAAGCCAAAGCCCGCTGCACCATGGGGCCGATGGCCACGAAAACCACGTCCTCCCCGTCCCGCAGCAGTTCGCCCTGGCCCACCGGCAGCGGCTGGGGGTCTTGCAACAGAGGGACCCCCACTGCCTTGCCCCGGGGGTAACGAATGGCCACAGGGCCTTCAAGGCTCAACGCCGTAACCAGCATGCGCTGCAACTGCGCCTCATCCCGGGGGGACATGACGGTGATCCCGGGCACGGCGTCGAGATAGCTGAGGTCAAAAGCCCCGTGGTGGGTGGGCCCATCGTGTCCCACCAACCCTGCCCGGTCCACCGCCAGCACCACCGGCAGCTTTTGCAGACAGATGTCGTGAATCAGCTGGTCGTACGCCCGCTGCAGGAAAGTGGAATAAATGGCTACCACCGGACGCATGCCCTGGGTGGCCAAACCAGCGGCAAACGTAAGCGCGTGCTGCTCGGCGATACCCACATCGAAGAAACGCTCCGGGAACTGCCGGGCAAAAGGAGCCAGCCCTGTACCATCGGGCATGGCAGCTGTAATGGCCACGATGCGGGGATCTTTTTCTGCCAGCTGGACCAGGGTTTTCCCGAAGACCTCCGTATAGGTGACGGTATGCCCGTTTTCTTTCGGCTCGCCGGTGGCCAGCACAAAGGGGCTCGTCCCATGGAAATACTCCGGATTGCGCTCCGCGGGCGGATATCCGCGGCCCTTTTTGGTCACCACATGCAAAAGCACCGGCTGGTGCAGAGTGTAAACTTCTTTCAGGGTTTCCACCAAAAGGGGCAAGTCATGGCCGTCAATGGGGCCGTAGTAGGTAAAGCCCAACTCCTCGAAAAGCATGCCGGGCACCAGCAGGTACTTGACGCTGTCTTTCACCCGCTCAATGGCCCGCAGGACGGAATTCCCCATCCCCGGAATGCGGCGTAAGGCCTGTTTCACATCCCGCTTGGCGCGCAGTGCCCCCGGCGCCAGGCGCAGGCGGGTGAGATAGCGGGATACCGCACCCACGTTCGGCGCAATGGACATGGCGTTGTCATTCAAGACTACCAGAAGGTCCTTCTGCAGCTGGCCGCAGTTGTTCAGCCCCTCATAGGCCATGCCCCCCGTAAGGGCGCCGTCTCCGATGACGGCCACCACCTTATAGTGCTGGCCTTGCAGGTCCCGGGCCACAGCCATGCCCAGAGCCGCCGAGATCGAGGTGCTAGCATGTCCGGTGCCAAAAGCGTCGTAAGGGCTCTCGTCCCGGCGCGGGAAGCCGGAAATTCCCCCGTACTGCCGGATGGTGGGAAACTGGGCACGCCGGCCTGTGAGCAGCTTGTGGACGTAGCTTTGGTGGCCCACGTCCCACACGATCTTGTCCCGGTCCAGGTCCAGGACAGAAAAGAGAGCCAACGTCAGCTCCACCACGCCCAGGCTGGGGGCCAGATGCCCGCCTACCTGGCTGATGACTTCCACTGTCTCCATCCGCAGCTCCTGGGCCAACTGCTGCAGCTGGGCCATATCCAGGCTACGGACGTCCTTCGGCGCCCGGATGCGGTCCAATATCGGCGTTGCACTGGCGCTCAAGTTTACTCTTCCTTCCCCGGGCCTGCCGGACCCAGGCTGGCTCCGCCCGGGTCGGTGCCCACCACATATGCAGGTGCAGCCGGTCTTTTCTTCCTCGGGCCATTCTCCGCTGCCGGCGATCCCGCCGGCTTGCCTGCACGGCCATGGGTACGTCTGCTGCCCGTGGCAGAACGGCTCCCGCGCTTGCGACGGGCGGTGTTTGCAGACCTGCCCGAAGGCCGGCGGGCGAAGAACGTCACACCCAGCACACGTTCGACCCGGTGCAATGCTTTCCCTACCCAAAAGATGATCTCTGTGGCGTGATCGATGGCCAGGCGCTTCTCCGCGGCTTTCCCGCCCACTGTCAGAGCGGAGATCAGGCCCACCATGAGGGTGCTCAAAAGGGTCTCGGAAGCATGCACCCCGCGGGACGAAATCTCAAAAACCAGGGCCGTGCCCACAGCGCCGCTGAGAGTGGCGGAGATGTCGCCTACCAAGTCGTTGCTGAAATTCGCCACCCGGTCCGCATGCCAGAGAAGCCGCACAGCCGTATAGGCGCCGGGGACTTTGTCCGCCGCCATGGCATGCAGGGGACGGGTTTCAGCCGCCGCCGCCGCCGTGCCAATAATATCGAACACGATACCGGTGGCCACGATAAGAAGCAGCAAAAGAAGGCCGGGAAGCAAACCGACCTCAGAGAGAAATGTGCGGGACAAATATGTTACAACGAGGGTCGCAATAAGGGCACCGATGGCCATGGAAGCGGCCTGGCGCGCAGGTCTTCCCAAGTATTTCCCACCTCAGAATGGTTGGAAGCCACAGGTGGTAGCGGATTGAGTAAATATTGTGGCTTAAGGTCCAGCAGGTTTTCCCGCAGGCTTACCGGGCGTCGCCGTCCCGGCGGTTTCCCTTTACAAGCCCGCCGCCGCCGTTGCCGGTCGCCGAGCTGGATCACCACTGAGTCCACACTGCAATCCTCAAACCGCCTCTTGTGGAACAGCCTAGGGGTTTTCCCCGGCAATGCACCCTGCTTCCTAGCCTCTTTTGCCAGACAGGTTTCAAGCGGCATCGGAACGCCTTCCGTAGGCCTCCGGAACGCGCCCGGTTCCCCGCTATCCCACTTGTCCGGCTCAAGGCAGGCTACTCTGCACCCAGCACATAGGGCGGATCCCCAAATGAACAGATCCGCTTGTTGCACCGAGTCGCAGGTTTGACCCTGAGCCATGGTCGGCTTCCTTACAGGCGCCTCCCCACGCACTCAGGCCTCCGCGGGGGACGGGTCCACGCCTGCATGCCATTGCAGATCGCCCGTCTCCCTTAACCCCCACTACCAACCCGCGGCTGGGCGCCGCAAGCCAGCACCAGGGACTTCATCGATGTGCCCGCGACGGATCTTTAGGCCCGTCTTCAGAAGCAGGCGCATTGACTAGGATACTGCACCACCTGTAGCATCAAATCATTGTATCACTTTCCTCGTGGAAGCACAAGAGCACACAAACGCGACGGCCAATGGGCTGTCTTGTTGGGCTGGGGAGCCGCCGCTTTCAAGTGCGGCCCGCGGGGATCATTGGTTCGGTTGGACCCCCGAGCAGCCATGGCGGCACCTGCGCTTCGTGGCCAACAACTGGCGTTTTCTCATCCGGCCGGGCCTGCACTTTCCCCATCTGGCTTCCAAAGTTTTGGCCGCCGATGTCCGGCGCTTGTCTGCCGACTGGCAGGCGGTCTGCGGCCATCCCGTCGTACTGGCTGAAACCTTCGTGGATCCGGCCCGTTTTCGTGGATCCGGCCCGTCTTCGCGGCACCGGTTACCGGGCGGCAGGCTGGAGGGCCACGGAAGCCTTCTGGACCTGTTGCACCCGGAGCAACAACGCTACATCCCGCCCAGTAAACCCAGGCCCAACCCAGGCCGCTCAAGAAAACCTGTTGTAGGCAGAGTGAGCCAGGCATGCCCTTAAAAGGGGAAAAAGAGCCCGCTGCGGTCAACTCCTGCCAAATACCGGTGCCCAACCAAGAAATCGGCCGGGTTTCCCGGCCCTCTGGCCGCCCCCAACCCTTGTCAGCTACCAGGTCGTTGACGTTACCGTGGGGGCAGACCAGTCTTGATCTTGACCTGTGTGGCCCCTTATGTTAACGTTAAGGCAATAAATCCATATAGCTGGAATTAGCCAGTCTGCTGAGCGCTGAATTCCCGGTTCACCGGGAAGCGGGGGAACCAACCAAGGGGCTAATCTCCCCTTTCGGCATGAATGGCGGCCATGATCCGGTTCTGCAGCGATGTCACCGCAACCCATGGCTGGCCGGCCACCGGCAGGGAAGACGGGTTACACTCTTTCGATCCGCGCCCGTCAGCTAACCTCGTAAGCGTGGGAGGAGAAGTGGATTGGGGCCAGCAGTGTTGAGGCTTTACTGTGGGCGCAGCAGTCTCCGTTGCTAGAGGTCGCTTGCCTGCCAGCGCGATGGTCTTTACCGGCAAGCTGGGAGCCACCTGCTAAGCAAGCGGGAGTGCCTGCTGCGGCAGATTGCCGCCCCTGCCAACCCCGAAGAATCCATTTCTTCGGGGTCTTTTGTCTTTCACCTCCGAGTTGGCGATTCCGGCGATCCGACTCAAAAGGAGGTTTTCGTCATGACACCCACGCAGGGTTTGCAAGGAGCTCAGAAACGGCCCGTCCATCCAGAACGTAAAACTGTTTTCGCCGTGGTTGGTGCCGGCAACGGCGGCCAGGCCATGGCCGCCCATCTGGCCCTGATGGGCGCCCAGGTCATTCTCTACAACCGCAGCGCTGCACCTTTGGCCGCCATCTGGAAAAACGGTGGCATTGAGCTGGAAGGGGCCCTGACCGGCAAGGCGCGTCCCTGGCGCCTGACCAGCCGTTTGGAGCAAGTCGCATCTCAGGCCCAGGTCCTCATGATCGTGGTGCCGGCCACGGCCCACCGGGCTTTGGCCACCGGTTTGGCCCCGCACCTGCGAGACGGACAGGTGGTCATCCTTCATCCTGGGCGAACTCTGGGCGCCGTGGAATTCGGGCATGTGCTGCGCCTGCACGGCTGCCGTGCCCAGGTGGTGGTGGCCGAAGCCCAGAGTTTGTTGTACGCGGCGCGGGCTGTCCGGCCGGGGCGGGTCCACGTTTACGGGCTGAAGAACCAGGTGCGGCTGGCGGCCCTGCCGGCGACCAAAACCCGGGAGGTGCTGCAGATTTTACACCCCTATTTCCCGCAATTCGTGGGTGCCCGCAACGTATTCGAAACCAGCCTGGACAATGTGGGGGCGGTGTTCCATCCGGCTCCGGTGCTGCTGAACGCCGGGCGTATCGAGGGTGACGCCGAGCCTTTCGACTATTACCACCGGGGGATCACACCAGCGGTGGCCCGGGTCCTGGAGAGAGTGGATGCTGAACGCTTGGCCGTGGCCGCGGCGTACGGTGTGGCGGTCCCCTCCGCCCTGGAATGGCTGGGTCAGGTCTACGGGGCGCGGGGGCTCACCCTTTACGAGGCGCTGCAGGATACCGCCGCCTATGCCGGCATTCGCGCTCCATCCACCCTGGATACCCGCTACCTTTGGGAAGACGTGCCGGCCAGCCTGGTCCCCCTGGCGTCGCTGGGCCAGCTGGCCCGCGTACCGTGTCCCACCATGCGCAGCCTGATCCATCTGGCTTCGGTGATCCACGGCGTGGATTACTGGGGCCTGGGGCGGCGTGCCGAACGCCTGGGTTTAGGCGAGATGAACCGCGAGAACTTGCACGAGTTTGTCCAGGAAGGACGGGTCGTATGATGGATAGGATCGAACAAAGGCGGGATTCTGCTGGTCCTCGGCAGGCAGCACGACAGCCCACCGTGCTGGCCGGTGCTGTGGGAGACTGCGTGCATGTGGCGGGAGTCTACAATTTCCTGCGCCTGGCGGAGGCCGTGGGCTTCCAGACCGTGTTTCTGGGACCGGCGGTGCCGGTGAAGCGCTTCTGGGCTGCCATCCGCCAGATGAATCCTCTGCTGGTGGGCGTCAGCTACCGCTTGTCGCCGGACGCTGGTGAGCGGGTCCTGCAGGAGTTTACACGCGCATTCCGGGAAGCGCCTCACCCCATGATTTTCGCCTTCGGCGGCACACCGCCCGTGGCCGAACGCGCCCGCAAAATGGGCTTCTTCCACGCCATCTTCGACGGCCGCCAGGACGATCGCCTGATCACCACGTTCTTGCGCCAGGTGTATAAAGCTTTTCACGAAGGAGCTCTGGCCGCCGGCCCCGGCGGCGGCGCGGCACTGGCCAGGGCGGGAGTCTGGGACCATGGCGGGGGTGGGCACGAGCAAGGCGCACAAGCGCAGGACGGCGCCGTGACCCCGGGACCGCAGGCCTTTGCCCATACCCTGGTAGAACGCATTCAGGCCCAGGCACCCTATCCCTTGCTACGCCATCACTTCGGCCTCCCGTCTTTGGCCGACACGGTGGCGGGCGTGGCGGAGCTGGCGGAGCGACAGCTGTTGGACGTGATCTCGCTGGCCCCGGATCAAAACGCCCAGGAGAGTTTTTTCCGGCCCCAGGAGATGGACCCGCGGCAGGACGGCGCCGGCGGCGTTCCTGTGCGCAGCCCGGAAGATTTCCGGGCCCTTTACGAGGCATCGCGGCGTGGAAACTACCCGCTTCTGCGCTGCTATAGCGGCACCCGTGACCTGGTGCGCATGGCCCAGATGCTGAAAGAGACCATCCACTTGGCCTGGGGCGCCGTGCCGCTTTTCTGGTACAGCCAGCTGGACGGACGCTCCTCCCGGCCGTTGGCGCAAGCCATCGCTGAGAACCAGGCCGCCATGGCCTGGCACGCCCAGAACGGCATCCCAGTGGAGGTCAATGATCCCCACCACTGGAGCCTACGGGACGCTCCCGACAGCGTGGCGGTGGCGGCCGCCTATCTGGCAGCCTACAACGCCCGGGCCGCCGGAGTCCGGGACTATGTGGCCCAGTTCATGTTCAACACCCCTGCAGCCACCAGCTTCCGGATGGACTTGGCCAAGATGTTGGCCGTCCGAGACCTTTTGGAGGAACTGGAGGCAGAGAGCGGCGGGAACTTCCGGGTGTGGCGGCAGACCCGCACCGGACTGGCGAGTCTGCCCTCAGACATCGACGTGGCCAAGGGCCAGCTGGCCTCCTCCACTCTCCTGCAGATGGCCTTGCAGCCCCACATCGTGCACGTGGTGGCGCACGTGGAGGCTGACCATGCCGCCACGCCCAAGGATATCGCTGAGGCCGTCAAGATCGTGCGGGGGGTCATCCGCATTGGCTGGCAGGGACTGCCGGACATGACTCTCGACCCCGCCGTACAACGCCGCCGCCAGGAGCTGGTGGACGAGGCCCGCCAGTTGTTGCAGGCCATTGCTTCGCTGGCCGGGCCGGAGGTCCGGGACCCCCTGGCGGACAGCCGAACCCTGGCCTTGGCCGTGGAGTCCGGGCTTTTGGATGCTCCGCACCTGGCGGGAAATCCTGCGGCCTGCGGCCGGGTGCGGACCTGCTTCGCCGGCGGCGCCTGCCGTGCCGTGGACCTGGATACAGGACAGCCGCTGCGCGAAGAAGAGCGCATTGAGCGGGCCCTGGATCAATGGCGGCGGCAGCAGGAATCGCGCGGGGCCGGACAAAGGGAGGCTGATCG
>JADBKO010000019.1 GCA_014896355.1 Bacillota bacterium | reverse complement strand
GGCTGAAACCACCCGGCCTTTCGGCATCAAGACCATTGTGAGTCTGAATCCCATCATGGTGGACGGGACCGGCATGTGCGGCGCCTGCCGCGTCAGCGTGGGCGGAGAGACCAAGTTCGCCTGTGTGGATGGACCCGAGTTCGACGCTCACTTGGTGGATTTTGACCTGGCCATGCGGCGCCTAGCTTACTACAAAGACAAGGAAAAGCGCGCCCAGGCCGCAGGCAGTTGCGGAGGTGCTTGCACATGCTCACATTGATCGGGCGGCACCCGATGCCGCTGCAGGATCCTGGGGTGCGCATTCACAACTTCAAAGAGGTTGGCGCTGGGTTACGACGAAGAGACCGCCGTGGCCGAGGCCAGCCGTTGCCTGGACTGCAGGAAACCTCGCTGTGTGGAGGGCTGCCCGGTGGAGGTGCCCATTCCGGAGTTTATCCGCCTCATCAAGCAGCGTGATTTTGCCGGTGCCGCCCGGGCCATCCAGACCAAAAACAGCCTGCCGGCCATTTGTGGCCGGGTTTGCCCCCAGGAGAACCAATGCGAGAAAAACTGCGCTTTGGGCCGCAAGGGACAGCCCGTGGCCATCGGCCGGCTGGAGCGCTTCGTGGGGGATTATGAGCTGGCTCACGGCGGGGAACCGGTGCAAAAGACGCCGCCCAACGGCAAGCGGGTGGCGGTGGTGGGCTCCGGTCCGGCCGGATTGACGGCAGCCGGGGATTTGGCCAAGATGGGGTACCAGGTAACCATCTTTGAGGCTTTGCATAGCCCGGGGGGAGTCCTCATATACGGTATCCCGGAGTTCCGCCTGCCCAAATCCATTGTCCGCAGGGAAATTGCCAGAATCCAGGCACTGGGTGTGGAGATCCGGACCAACCATGTCATCGGGCAGCTGGAATCCGTGGACGAGCTTCTGGCCCAGGGCTACGATGCGGTGTTCATCGGCACGGGCGCCGGTCTGCCGCACTTTATGAACATTCCTGGCGAGAACCTCAATGGCGTATACTCGGCCAACGAGTTTCTCACCCGCACCAACCTGATGAAGGCCTATCTGTTTCCAGAGTACGCCACGCCCATCAAGGTGGGCCAGCGTGTGGCGGTCATCGGTGCCGGCAACGTGGCCATGGACGCGGCCCGCACGGCGCTGCGCCTGGGAGCCCGTGAGGTCTATATCGTCTACCGCCGCTCGCAGGAAGAGATGCCCGCCCGGCGCGAGGAGATCGAGCATGCCCGGGAAGAGGGCGTGAAATTTCTGTTGCTGGCCAGCCCGGTGGAGTTCCGCGGCGACGCCAACGACGATCTGACCAGCATGGTGTGCCTCCGCTATCAGCTGGGTGAACCGGATGAGTCGGGGCGGCGCCGTCCGGTGCCGGTGCCCGGGTCGCAGTTCGAGATGCCCGTGGACACCGTGGTTCTGGCCCTGGGGCAAGGGCCGAACCCGCTGGTGCCCAGGACGACTCCGGGCTTGCAGCTCACCCCCCGCGGCAACATCCAGGCCGACGAGGAAACCGGGGCCACCTCCAAGCCGGGCGTTTTCGCCGGCGGGGATATCGTCACCGGAGCGGCCACGGTCATCAAAGCCATGGGAGCGGGTAAGCGGGCGGCCCGGGCCATCGACGCCTACTTGCGGATCAAACCGCATCCCTGCGCGAACAATAATCCGCCAGCCCTTGCACCAGTGCCTTGACCAGAGGCTCCACCGCCTGGGAACGCGGGATGCAGCGGCAGTAAAGCGCTCCCTCTTCGGCGTTGATGGAGAGGTGCTGCAGGGCGTCCAGAGCGCGGGCGCCGGAAGACGGGGAGCCGTCCGGGTCATCTGCCGCCTGCACCGCTACCAGCAAGTCTCGTAGGAAGGCTTTCCGGGCGTGGCTTTCGTAGCGCAGCTCAAAGGTGCGCCCTTCCACGGCCAGGCGTTCGCTCTTCAGCTGGTCCGCATTCTGGATGCGGGGGCGGGGGAGGCCGGGACCCACGCGGTACAGGTGCGCCCGCCCCCGCAAAGGGCGCTCGGGCCGCAGCAGCAGGTAAAGGCTGTCGCTGTGGCGCCATGCCCAGGATAAGGGGAGATAGAGCAGGCTGTGCCGCGGCAAGGCCGTCAAAGTGGCTTCGGCTTTCTTGAGGTGGCCGTGGTGCAAAACATAGTCGGCCCGGAAGCCTACAAAACCGCCGATCCAGGTGTAGGACTGATCCTCGGGTTGAAGGGCCCTCTCCATTTCCCGGGCGGCCTGCTGGAAGAGCGACAGATTGGCGCGGCGCCCCCAAAGATATTGAAGATAAGAAAGCCCTGCCAGGATGATCAGGGCGGGCAGGAAGCTCTGGGCCGTAAGGGCGTCGAGAAACTGCATTCTTGCGGCCTCCCCCAATCCTTGTGCGCTTGGTAAGGCTGCCATCAGTCCACCAGACTGCGGGATACCTCAGCCAGGGCCTCTACGCCGCTGGGTTCTGGATCCCTGAGCGGCACCGCCCGCACAGGAAAAGGCAAATCCAAAGGTTCCGGGTCCGAGCCCGGCACCCGGGCCTCGAACCCGGAGATGAACAGCCGGATCAGATCTTGGCCGCCCCGCGCTGCCTCACTCTCCGCGTCCAGAGGGCGGCCCATCCGGTTGAGAACCCCCAGGGCCACCGGGATGCCGAAGGCTGCCAGGTCCTGCAAGGCGCGGCCCGTCTCCAGCCCTGAGAGGCGGTCGGGGTTGCGCACCATGACCACGCCGCAGAGGGCAGGATCCCGCATCCATTGCTGCAGGGCTCCGGAACGCGCCGAGTAATCCAGCAGGATCCCCATGACTTCGTCGTGGCGTGGGTCAGTGGGCAGCTGCAGCCGCACGCCGCCTTCCCCGCCCAGGGTGGCCTCCTCCGGGCCAACGGCCCGGGCAATGGCAGCCCGGCGCTCTAAAAGAGCCCGGCGCACCTGGGCCAGCTGTTCGGCCCACTGGACCGAGACCGCCGGCAGGGAAAGGAGCCGCATGGCCTGGCCTGTGGGCGGCGTATCCAGGATCAGCACATCAAAGCTGTCGCGCTCCGCCAGGCTGCGCAGCCGCCCGATGGCCTCCAGCACCGCCTGTTCCTCCACGCCGGGCGAAAAGCGCAGCGTCTCCAAATAACGCCCCAGGTTGAGCACTTCCAGGTAACGGTACGCCCCCCGGACGGAGCCGGCCAGCTGCTCCAGATAGCGGTCCATCTCACGCCGGACGTCCATCTCCAGGGCCCATAGGCCGGGCTGCCAACGGGCATCCCGCACGTGGCCGCCGGCCCTGGCCCCGCCCGGCGGGCGAAGGGGGGCTGCACCGGTAATCTGCTGCGGCTCCGGCCCAAGGTGGGTGGCCAGCACATCCCCCAGATTGTGGGCCGGGTCCACGGAGACGGCCAGCACCTTTTGGCCGCGCCGGGCCAAAGCCACGGCCAGGGCCCCGGCCACGGTGGTCTTGCCCGTGCCCCCTTTGCCCATGACGATGAGCAGGCGCAGGCCGGCCTGCTGTTGCGGCCTGGGAGATGCGGGCGCCCCGGCTGGGGGCGGCGCCTCGCCTGGCGTCCACGCCCTCCCCGGAGCCCGCGCCCCGGCCGGGGGCGAAGCCTCCTCCAGCAACCCTTGCAGCGCCATAGACCTAGAGATCGAAAAGGGAAGCGATTTCGGCATACACGTCATCCATTTCCCGGCTGCGGCTTTGCAGCACCGCCAGCTCCCGGCCCAGGTGGGGCAGAAGGCGGAGGCTCAGGGGTGCAGGAGGCGCCGGGAGCCCTACGAACGATCCGAGAACCAGCAGTGCAAAGATGTTTTCCAGCTCCCGGCGCTCCACCTCGATGTAGCCCACTGCCCGCTGCCGCAGCCATTGGGACACCAGGCCCTGCAGCTGGCTTGCCCAGGAGCGGGCCGCAGTGCCCCGGCTTCCCTGGGCCAGCTTTGTTCTGCTGTCCTGGGTTCCCCCTGCGGTTTCGCGGCTATGCGGCGATTTCGACACCACTGCACTCCTCTGGCTCCTTCTCCTCCGACCTCAACTCGGGCCCGCCCGGCCGCCGTGACTTCGTTCGGTGTTCACCTCAAGCCGTGAACCGGCCGCTTCGGGTTACCGGGCCACTCCCGCCCCCGCAGCCGGCGGAGCTGCGGCCAAAGGCAGATCCCGCCGGTAGCCGTCCAGGAAGTATACCAGCAGGACCACGGCCAGTACCGCCATGGCTGCTGTCACAACCCGGATGACCCATGTGGCCGGGACAACCCACAGATACCACAACAGGCCCGCGAACACCGTGATCCAAAGGAACATTCCCGGGATCACCGTGGCCCAACGGTATCCTGCTGCGGCTTTCTGCACCTTGATGGCCCACAGGGCTGCCGTCAGCAGCGCGATGGCGGCCACCATCTGATTGGCCCCGGCGAAGGCCGGCCACAGCACGTTGTAGCTGCCGCCCCAGGCCAGCCAACCCGCCACCACCACCACGACGAGCCCAGCCAGCCAGCGGTTGTTCAGGACCTTATGCAGGGCAGGGCGGGATTGGCGCAGAGGCTCGAAGAACTCCTGCCAGGTGAAGCGGGCCAGGCGGGTCGCCGTATCCAGCGTCGTGAGGACAAAGGCCGTGACCCACAGCCCGGCGAAGGTGGCGCCGAAGCGGGCGCTCAGGCCAAACACATCCGAGAGGGCTTCGCCGAAGCTGCGGTTGAAAACCCCTACGGCGCCGCCTATGGCCCCGGCAGCCTTGAGGAAAGACTGCCCGAAGTAGGTGGCGTTGTGGGCCATCTGGTCCAGGGTGACTCCCAGGGCGGCGATCTTGTCACTGGCCGTGGCCAACGCCTGCAGTCCGTAGCCGCCCATGGTTACGGTCACCAAGGTGGCCAGCAGGCCTTCTGTCAGCATCCCGCCGTATCCCACAAACAGGCCGTGACTTTCCTTGTCCAGCTGTTTGGACGTGGTCCCGGAAGCCACCAGCGAATGAAACCCGGAAAGCGAGCCACAAGCCACGACCAGCGGGATGGCAGGCCAGAACGGGGAGGGCACATTGCCCACGGCGGGAGCGCTCCAGAACGTGTAGGCAGGTAGCGCCATCCCCTTGCCGCTGGCAATCATGGCCACCACGCCGGCAATCATGCCCACGAACAGGATGTAGGCGTTCAGATAATCGCGCGGCTGCAGCAGCAGCCACACAGGCAGCGAGGCGGCCACCAGCGCATAGATGGCCAGGACAATGACCCAGGTATGGAAGGACGCCTGCAGCTCCCAGTAGCGGAAGCCGATCCAGATGGACGCCGCCACCAGGAGCAGCCCCACGATGGTGGAGAGGGTGAAGTTGATCTTTGCCCGGTAGTACATGAGTCCGAACACGATGGCCGCCACGATGAACAACAGGCTGGCGGTGGCCACGCCGGGCATGGCCGCGAAATTGGTCCCGGCGACGGAGATGAACGCCGCGACCACCAGCATCAGGGTCAAGTAGATGAAGACCATCATGATGCGGGCGGTGCCGGGCCGCATGACCTTGCCGGCAATCCATTGAATGGACTTCCCTTCGCTGCGCACCGAAGCCATGACGGACAAGTAGTCGTGAACCGCGCCGATGATGACATTCCCCAGCCAGATCCACAGCAGGGCCGGAAGCCAGCCCCAGACCACCGCGATGGCTGGCCCCACGATGGGCCCGGCGCCGGCAATGGAGGCGAAATGATGCCCGAAAATGGCCAGCGGATGCCCTGGGGCGTAGTCTACGCCATCATACAGGGCATGGGCTGGAGTGGGGCGGCTGTCGTCCGTGCGCACCACGGACCGGGACAGGCCACGGCCGTAGGTCAAATAAGCCACAATGTAAAACACGATGCCGATGACCAGAAGCCACGTAGCCAATGCCATAAACCTCCTTTCGTGCGTGGGAACCGACGCGTTCAGGAAGATGCGCGTTTGTGTAAGGCCGGACGGACCTTATTTAAATACTTCCACAAAAGATCTGATATTTCCTCCAGGATCGCAGTGCCACGCAGACACGCATGTGGCCAGGATCATGCATGTGGCCAGGATAGTATGAAGATGCGAGGGAGACAGGGGAGACGAGGGGCCCACGATGAAGATGTCTGCCGATACCCGCGCCGGAGGAGAACGCCTCGCCGCCTTTGCGTGCGGGCATCAAAGCCTTGCGAACGGGCATCCGCCTGCGCAGCCGGGCCCCGGTTCGCCGGAGCCCGCCGTGCCGCCACCCGACCCAGCTCGGGTGCCGCGGTTTCTGTGGCTGCCCGCCAGGCTGCAGGATGCGCACGGAGGCGTGAGGGCGAACAGCGGTGCGTTGCAGCGTGGGCAACGCTTCGGCAGGTTCACCAGATTGGCCTCCCGCAGGGGGACCGGATAGCGGCACTGCGGGCACAGGAGGACGGGGTCTGGAAGGGAATCCGCCCCCGGGCCCGAAATGGAGCCGCCGTCTCGGTCTGGTTGGCGTTCTGCTTTTGCAGTTTGCCTGCGGGCCTGTGCTCGCTTGAGGAAAAGGCTCATCTTTCCGGCTTCGTCCCTCCGCTCACCGCTTACCGCCGCGCCCATCGTGGAGGCCGGCGCTTTTGTGGGGCCAGCGCCTCCACGGCTACAATACCAAGGCCGCCACCAGGCCGCCTACCAGGAACGCCACCACCCACGAGCCGCCCCACACCAAGCTGGCTTCTTTCCAGCCCCGCTCCTTGAACATGGTCAGCGCCGCCGCAATGCAGGGCACGAACAAAGTGATGACCACCATGGCCACCAGCGTTTGCGCCGGCGAGAGGGCCATGTTGCTGAACCCGGCAGCGCCGAAATCCCGCCGGATAATGCCCATGATGAAAGCGGTGGCCGCCTGCGCCGGCAGATGCAGCACCCCCACCGTAATGGGCTTGAACCACCCCTGCACGGCGGTGAGGGCACCGCTGATCTGCATGAAGCTGATCAGCAGGGCCCCCAGGGCAAACAGGGGCGTGGCCTCGCGGATGAACATTTGCGTCCGCATCCAGGTCTTGCGCCAGACATTGCTGGCCTGGGGCCAGCGCAGCGGCGGCAGGTCAATGAGCAGCGTCGAGGAGTACCCCGGCAGCAGCCTGTCCAACACCCATCCGATGAGCCCAAACATGGCTGCGATCACCGCTACGTACAACAGCACCACCCCCGCGCCCAGCGGTACCAACAGGGTGGTGATGACAGCCAGCTGGGCGGAGCAGGGAATGGTCAGCCCCAAAAGCGCTGTGGCGATGGTGCGCTCCCGCTTGGATCCCAGCATGCGGGTGGTGATGGTGGCCATGGTGACGCATCCCAACCCCAGAATCATAGGGATGATGGCGCGTCCGTTCAGCCCCAGGGCGGACATGGCCCGGTCCACCAGGGTGGCCAGGCGCGGCAGATAGCCGGAATCCTCCAAGAAAGACAGGGCCAGATAAAACGCCAGCACCAGGGGGAAGATGAGGCCCAGCACGTAGGTCACCGTCATGGTGAGCACGCCGTACGGCCCCACCAGCAGGGCGTTGAGGGCCGTCCCGGCGGGGAAGACGTGGCCCACCAGCCAGCGGATGGCCGGCTCGTAGTGCCCCTGCATGAGCCAGCCTTCACTATATCCCACCAGGGTCTGAGCCACCAGAACGCCGATCAGGTAATAGAGCAGGCCCAGAGCCAGCAGGGCCGCGGGAATTCCCGGCCACGGCCGCACCAGCCAGCGGCCCAGGCGGGCGCTGAAGCCAGCCCGGTCCAGGACTTCCTCGCGAATCTGCGCCACCAGTTCATCCACGCGCTGGCGCCGGCGGCGATAGAGGGCCTCCTGCTCGGGCTCCACTTTGACGCCGAAGCGGGCGGCGGTCTCCGCGTCGCCTTCCAGGATCAGCAGGGCGGCAGGTTGGCCCACCCGGGCGGCCAGGGCCTTGAGCCGCCTCTCCAGGGCGGGATCCTGCCTGCCGGGTTGCGCCTGGGCCAACGCCTGCCGTACCTGGCCGATACCCTCGCGATGCAGGGCGCTGATGCCCACCACCGGCACGCCCAGCGCCTGCTGCAGCCGGTCCAGATGGATTCTCTGCCCCTGGCGGCGCACTTCATCCATCATATTGACGGCCACCACCATGGGTAAGCCCATGTCCAGAAGCTGCAGGGTCAGAAAGAGGTCCCGCTCGAGGTGGGTGCCGTCCACCACATTGAGGATCAGGTCCGCCTCCAGGACCATGTCCCGCGTGACGCGCTCTTCGTCGTTGAGGCTGGAGATGCCATACACCCCCGGGGTATCTAGGAGCAGATCATCGCCCAGGTGCCCGGAGAAGATCTCCAACGTGGTGCCGGGAAAGTTGGAAATCTCTACATATTGCCCGGTGAGGGCGTAGAACAGCGCGGACTTGCCGGCGTTGGGATTGCCCACCAGCGCGATACGGCGCGCGCCGGGGACAAGGTGCGTACCGGGGCCGGCGGTATGGCCGGTGCTGTGGCAGCTGTGGGCCGCGGCGCTTGTACTGTTGGTAACCGTGTTGCCGGGCGTGTGGCAGCTCATCTGGCGAAAAGCCCCCTTCTATGGCGGCGCCGGCCCATGAAGGCTGCGATCCCGAACCCGCGTGCCGGGCCCGCAGGCTCCGGTCCTGCCGCAGCCGTGCCGGTCGGAGCCGGTGTGAAGCCGCCTTCTCCCCGGGCCGGCCCCGGAATGGGAGCGGGCAGGGAGGCTTGCAGCTCTGGAGCCGCATCCACTTCAATGGCTTCGGCCAGTCGATAGCCGATGGCGATCTCCTGTTGATGGCGTCCCACGATGACAGGTCCGTGGGGAATTTTCTCCCGGACCTGGACATAGCTGCCCTCGCCGATGCCGAACCTCAGCGCCTGAAAACGGGCCCGTTCGTCATTTATGTGGCGTACCCGGGCTGTTAGACCTCTGGGGACCTCGGTTAGCTTCATACCGTTGCGGCTCGGCCGTGTCTTGCACCGGGAGCCGGGGCGGCGCCACGGATCCACCCGGTACTCCTGCCCGGCCGGGCCTGCCTCCATCCTGCTGCGATGACATCGTGTCCGAATGGTGAGAAGCATTCTCAAAAACGCTGTTTTGAAAGGGGCCGCCGCCACGGTGACTTTTCGCCGCCCGGCATTGGCCCACGCCTTCTCCAGTGTCCAGATGAAAATCTTTTTCAATGCCAGTCTACCGTCCCGTCAAAGGAATGTCAAGCGCACCCGGTCCAGGGATCATCCTATTCTGGTCCTGAGGCGGTGGACGCCGCTCGAGTGGAAAGACCACAACCAAGTCTTCCGGGTATATGATGTATAATCGCGTATGGAAGGCTCCTCCAGACGTGGGTCTTCAGCAGGAGGCGAGCGTAGATGCAGACAGGTAGCCAGAACACGAACACTGGCCTTGTACAGCCGGAGGCGGCCAGCCCGGCACCTTTTCGTTTCTTCATGCCCACCGAGCTGTACTTCGGCCCTGGCCAGGTTCAGCGCGTAGGGGAGGTGGCTCGCAAGTTCGGAACCAGGGCCCTGTTCGTCACGGGGCGGCGGGCCATGCGCGAAAGCGGCATTTTGGACCGCGTTTTGGGCCACTTACGGGATGCTGGCGTGGAGACGGTGGTGTTCGATCGCGTGACGCCGAACCCCCTTTCCACCACGGTGGACGAGGGCGCCGCTCTGGCCCGTGAGCGCCGGTGCGATCTGGTGATCGGCTTGGGCGGGGGGAGTGCCATCGATGCGGCGAAGGGCATGGCTGTGGCCGCCACGAACCCGGGCGGAATCTGGCACTATTCGCCGCTAGGAGACAGGGCTGTGCCTCAGCAGGCTTTGCCCATCGTGGCCGTGGCGACCACGGCCGGCACAGGCACCGAGGTGGACCGCTACGCGGTGATTACGAATCCCGCCACCCGCGAGAAACCCGGCTTTGCCATGGAATGGATGCAACCCCGCGCTGCCATTGTGGATCCGGAGCTGATGCTGGGGGTGCCGCCGCGTACCACGGCCGCCACCGGCCTGGACGTGCTGTTCCATTCTGTTGAGGCCTATCTGCACCGTAGCGCCAGCCCCGCCAGCGATTTGGCGGCGTCTCAGGCCATCCGGCTGGTGGCCCGCTGGCTACCCGAGGCTTACCGCAAGGGGGACAACCTGGAAGCCCGCTACTGGATGGCTTGGGCCAGCACGCTGGCGGGCGTGGCCATCAACACCGCTGGCACTGTGCTGATCCATGCCATGGAACACCCTCTGAGCGGGCACTATGGCGTGGTGCATGCGGAGGGGCTGGCGGCGCTTTCGCAGGCGGTGCTGGAGTATGACCTGCCGGCGGCGCGGGAACGCTTGGCGGATGTGGCCGCCTTTCTGGGTGCGCCGCAGCGCGATGCGGAGCAGGCCCTGGAGCGGATACGACAACTCCGGCAGGCCGTGGAGTTGGACGTGCGCCTGCGCGATCTGGGCGCACGGGAGGAGGACATTCCGGCGTTGGCGGCAGATTGCCTGCGCACCATGGGCGGCGGCGTGCAAGCCAACCCGCGGCCCGCCGATGCGGCGGCCATCGAGGAGATCTACCGGCGGGCGTTGTGAGGCGAAACCCCGCGGTGTACAGAGGCCGCGTTGCGGCTGCCGCAAGGCCGGCGAAGCACTTGGTGATCCGCCCGATCACACGCGCCATGAACTCTTGCGTCCGCGTATGAAACAGGCGCTTCCGTCACATCCTGGTAAAAAATGGGGAAGCAGCCGGACTTTTTGCAGGGGAGATGGCAGGATCTGAGACGGGCGGCGGCTAAATCGCATCGCGTTGCCGGTATCGCGGCAGAAGCCCATGCTATGACGCGACAGGCCCGGTTCGGCATGTCGTGGCACGGCCGGGAGCCTGCCTCCGGGTTTGCGGATACCAGGCTCGAGGCCCCTGGTACCGCCGCATCGAGCGGTGCAGGTCCGGCAATATTACGCTGCTGGGGGAAAAGGGGAGCAGAGTTGACAGTGCGATCACCAGGGATCGTCATCGAGGCAGAAAAGATCGGAACCAAGGTACGAGGAACAGCCATGGTACGAGGAACAGCCATCCGGACACTTCTGACCCTTGTCCTTCTTGCCACCACCGTGCTGGGCCTAACACCCGGGGCCGTCCCGGGTGTCCGAACAGGGCTGGCGCTGGCGGCGGCAGCGTCCGCGGCCAGTGCGGCGCCGTCCCCGCCGCCCGCTCCGCCATTGCCGTTCGATATCCCGGCCCGCTCCGGCATTTTGATCGACGCCACCACAGGCCAGGTGCTCTGGAGCAAGAATGCCCACGAGAAGCTGCCTCCGGCCAGCATCACCAAGATCATGACCATGTTGTTGACCGTGGAGGCCGTGGACCGGGGCCAGGCCAAGTGGTCAGACCGCGTCACCACCTCGCTGCACGCCTATGACATGGGCGGATCGCAGGTCTACCTCCAGCCGGGGGAGGTCCTGACCCTGGGGCAGATGATGGATGCCGTGGCCATCGAGTCCGCCAACGACGCCACGGTGGCGGTGGCCGAGTTCCTGGCTGGCTCGGAAGAAGCCTTTGTGGCCGCCATGAACCAGCGCGCCCGGGAGCTGGGCATGACCGACACCCGGTTTTATAACTCCACCGGCCTGCCCGCAGAGCCAGGCCAACCCGACAATGTGACCTCAGCGGCGGACGTGGCCAAGATGGCCCGGGCGCTGGTTTCCCATCCCAGCATCTTTCAGTTTATTGCCCGGGAAAAGGCGATCATTCCTACGGGGCCCAAGCGGGCCAAGCCGTTTGTGATGTATAACCGCAACGGGCTGCTGTTCTCCTATCCCGGCGCCGACGGCATCAAGACCGGGTACACCGATGCAGCCGGATATTGCCTGGCCGGCACCGCCAAGCAGGACGGCAGGCGGCTCATTGCCGTGGTGATGCACGCAGCCTCCGAAGCTGCCCGTGTGGAGCAGACCGCGCGGTTGCTGGACTATGGCTTCCGCTCCTTTACCCCCAAGACCGTGGCCCGCAAAGGGCAGGTGGTGGGGAAAGTCCCGCTTCCCTCCGGGGCTCGGGCCGAGGTGGATGCCGTGGCGGCGGCGCCGGCTTACATCCTGGTTCCCCGCTGGAGCCGCGGGTCCGTGCGGAGCTCCCTGACGTGGCGCAAGGGCCTGGATGCACCGGTCAGGAAAGGCCAGGTGGTGGGGGGGCTGGTCGTGCGCCAGGGGAACCAGTTCAGCGTCACGGTGCCGGTGGTGGCGGCGCAGTCTGTGAGCCGCGCCGGCGGGCTGACCCTTTTCTTCCGCTGGCTGTGGCATTCCATCGTTCATATCGTCACCTTCGGACGGGTCTGAGCGCGGGACGCACCGGAGCGGCCCGGCGTCGCGAAAAGGGGCCCGGCAGGCCGTGATTCCGGCCCTGACTGCACAGACGCAGCCGGCGGAACGGAGCGGAGGTGGAGCGGCCTTGGCAGATCATGCCCGGGGCAAGCTGCTGCTGATCGGAGGCGGGGAGGACAAAACCGGAGACCGCGTGATCCTGCGGCGGTTCGTGCAGGAATCCGGCGGTTCAGGAGCCCGCCTGGTGGTTCTGGGCACGGCCAGCGCCACTCCCGCCGAAAGCAGCCGGCCTTATCGAGATCTATTCTTGGAGCTGGGCGCAGGCAGCACGCTGGCCCTGCCCGTGGCGTCGCGCCTTGAAGCCCAGAGGCCCGAGTTGTGCCAGCACATCCGCGAGGCCACGGGCATTTTCCTCATCGGCGGAGATCAGTTGCGCCTGGCCAGCATCCTGGGCGGAAGCTGCGTGGGGCAGGCGCTGCACGAGGCATACCGCCAGGGCGCCGTCGTGGCAGGCACCAGCGCCGGGGCGTCCGCCCTGACGCAGGTGATGATCGTAGGCGGCGGCAGCGAGGTGGGACCCAGCCGCGACGCCATCCATCTGGCGGCGGGGTTGGGCTTCCTGCCTGAGGCCGTGGTGGACCAGCACTTCGCCCAGCGCGGGCGTATCGGCAGGCTGCTGGCGGCCCTGGCTTATCAGCCGGGGCTTTTGGCGCTGGGCATCGACGAGGATACCGCCGTCTTGGTGGACGAATCCCACTCCTCCCTGGAAGTCGTGGGATCTCAGACCGTGACCATACTGGACGGACGCAGCTGCAATTGGTCCAACATCTCCGAGCAGACCGCCCAGGAGCCCATGACCCTGGCCGGCGTGACCCTGCACGTGCTGGCCCACGGGCACCGCTTCGACCTGAGGCACAGGGCGGTGGTGCTAGAAAACCCGAAGGATCAGGCGGACCCTGTTTAATCCGGTGCCGCCGGGGCATGCTAGACCGGTGATTTCCGCTTTCGGAAGGTGCTGGTACATGCGTCCGGTGGATCTTCGCACCTACCCCGGCCCCAATGTCTACAGCCTCCATCCCGTCTGCCGCCTGGAATTGGATATCGGCCCCTGGGAAAACCGTTCCACCCGCACTCTGCCGGAGTTCTGCGCCCGCCTCCTGGCTCTTTTTCCCGGACTAAGCGACCACACTTGTTCCCGCGGATACCCCGGAGGGTTTACTGAACGGCTGCAGGAAGGGACCTACCTGGGGCACGTGGTGGAGCATGTGGCACTGGAACTGCAGAGGCTGGCCGGCGTGGATGGCCGCTTCGGAAAGACCCGGCGGGCTGACCGGCCCGGCCACTATTACGTGGTGATCTCCAGCCCTGCCTTGTGGGCCGGAGAGGAGGCCCTGTTGGCGGCGCTGGACGCAGTGGAGGCCCTCCTGGCGGGAGAAGCCGGGCCCCGTTCAGCGGAGCCCCCTGCGGACGCTGCCCCTGCCGGGCGCGCCCCTGCTCCACCCCCGCAGCCGGAGCCCTCCCTCGACAGACTACGCGAGCAACTGCTCCTGCGTTTGTCCCAGGCGGTGGAGCGCTACCGGCTGGGCCCATCTGGCGCGGCGGTGGCTCAGGCAGCGGCACAGCGGGGAATCCCCGTGACCCGGCTGGAGCGGGACAGCGACCTGCTGCAGCTGGGGTACGGGCAGCACGCCGTGTGGGTCTGCGGCAGCCTCACGGAGCGGGACAGCACCTTGGCCACGGACCTGGTCCAGGACAAGGCCCGCTGCCAGGCCTGGCTGCAGAGGCACTTCCTGCCTGTCCCCAGCTCCCGGGTGGTGCAGGACGAGGGCGAGGCTGTGGCTGCCGCCCGCCGCCTGGGCTGGCCTGTGGTGGTCAAGCCTGCCGACGGCCATCAGGGGCAAGGCGTGAGCCTGAACGTGCAGGACGAGGAGCAGGTGCGGGGGGCCTTCCGGGCGGCGGCAGCCTTTAGCCGGGCCGGGACTTCCGGCCCCCGGGTGCTGGTGGAGCAGCAGCTGGAAGGCCACGATTACCGCCTGCTGGTGGTGGGCGGCCGCTTGGTGGCCGCCTCCCGCCGGCATCCCGCCGGCGTGCGGGGGAACGGGATCCACTCCGTGCGGGAGCTGGTGGCCCAGGCCAACGCCGATCCCCGGCGCGGACCCGGCCATGACCGTCCGCTGACCTGGATCCAGCTGGATGCCACGGCAGAAGCGGTGCTGGCGGCTCAAGGGCTTCGTCCCGACTCCGTGCCTCCTGCCGGCCGCTGGGTGCGGCTGCGCGACAACGCCAATCTGAGCAGCGGCGGCACGGCCGAGGATGTCACCGGCCAGGTCCATCCCCGCAACGCCCAGCTGGCGTCCATGGCAGCCCGGGTCTGCGGCCTGGACGTGGCCGGCGTCGACGTCGTGGCCCGGGACATCTCCCAGCCCCTGGGGCCTGCCAACGGAGCCATTATCGAGGTCAATGCCTCTCCGGGCCTGCGCATGCACCTCTTCCCCAGCGGCGGCCCGTCACGGCCCGTGGGGGACGCCTTGGTGGAGCACCTTTTCCCCCGCGGTTCCGACGGGCGCATCCCCATCGTGGCCATTACGGGCACCAACGGGAAAACCACCGTAGCCCGGCTGGTGGCCTATCTGCTGTCGCTGTGCGGCGGTGGGGTGGGGCTGGCGTGCAGCGACGGGATCTATCTGGACGGCGAACTGCTGTGCGAGGGCGACAACACGGGACCGGACAGCGCCCGGGTCCTTCTGGGCGACCGCCGGGTGCGCACGGCCGTCCTGGAAGTAGCCCGCGGTGGCTTGATCCAGGGCGGGCTGGGCTACGACCGCAGCCAGGTGGGGGTGGTGCTGGACGTCCAGGCGGACCACCTGGGCCAGTTCGGCGTGCGGACCCTGGATGACCTGGCCCAGGTGAAAAGCGTCCTGGCGGAGACGGTGCTGCCTGCGGGCCGCGTGGTCCTCAATGCCGATGATCCCCGCGTGGCCGCCATGGCGGAAAGGGCTTCGGCCCCCATCGTTTTTTTCAGCACCCGCGCAGACCATCCGCTGGTACAAAGGCATTGTCAGGAGGGCGGCACCGCTGTGTACGCAGACCCGGAGGGCGGCACCGTCTGGGTGAGGCGGGGAGGGAAAACCCACCTGCTTCTGGCCGTCCGCTCCATCGGCCTGTTGCTGGGGGGATGGGCGGTCCACAACCTGCCCAATGCGTTGGCCGCCGCCGCGGCGGCCGTGGCTCTGCGGTTGCCTTTGGCCGCGATCCGGCGGGGCCTGCGCCAGTTCAGTTGCTCCGAGCAGCACAACCCCGGCAGGTTCAACTTCATCCCCGTGGGGCAGGCCTGGGTGCTGGTGGATTACGGCCACAACCCGGACGGCCTGCGAGCCGTGCTTTCTTCCCTGGCGCGGCTGCGGCTGCCGGCACAGGCGGCGGAGGGCGGGGAGGCACGAAAAGCCCTGAAGGCAGAAGCCGGTGTAGGCCCCCTGGCCCGGAGGGCGCGCGCAGCGGGGGTGCTGACCTGGCCTCCCCGGCGCTTCCGCCGCATGTTAGGCGTTATCGCTGCGCCTGGAGACCGGTTGGATGTGGCCATTGAGGAGCTGGGGTTCGTGGCCGGAAGCTTTTTCGACCGTCTGGTGATCAAAGAGGACGCTGACCGCCGCGGCCGGGCGCCTCTGGAGGTACCCAGATTGCTCGCGCGCGGCGCCAGCCGGGCTGGCATGCTTCCAGATCAATGGGAAATCGTGGCCGACGAAGGGCGGGCGGTGTGGCGGGCCTTGGAGCAAGCCCAGCCCGGTGATCTGGTGGCGGTCTTCTACGAAAAGCACGCCGTGGTCCGGCGGGCCCTGGCGGAATGGCGGGCATCCCGCCGGGGCCGGCAGGCGCAACGGCCCGGGCGGCCTGCTGGAGCCGGAGCGCCGCTTGCGGCGCCGGCGGCGGCAGCCACCACCTCCCGGCTCGGCATCGGCGCAGGGGCGGGACCGGCTGCGCATGGCAGGGATTACGGCGGCGAGTGGAATAATTAGGAGGCAGGGCTCCGAGGCTCACGAAGGTGCAGGAGGCCATCCAGGGATTCCTGGGTCGCTTCCAGATCCGCCGGGCTGGAGCCGGGAGGATGCCGAGCCATGACCTTGGTTCTGTGGGCCCACGCCAAGGTGAATCCCGGCCTGCGCGTCTGCGGCCGGTTGCCGGGCGGGTATCACGAGCTGGATATCCTGTTCCACTCCATTTGCCTGGCAGACAGGGTGGAGATCACGGTCCGTCCAGGGGAAGGCCTTGTCCTGGAGGTAGACGGGCCGTTCGCCCGCCAGGTGCCGCAGGATCGGGCACCGGAGGACAACCTGGCCTGCCAGGCCGCGGTGGCGTTCGCCCGGTGGGCCGCCCAGCAGCTTGCAGAAGGACAGGCGCACTCGCGGGGGAAGGCGGTCGCGGGCCCGCAGTGGGCGGGGCCGTCCCGTGCACCGGCCGCCGGCCAGGTCGAGGCCGGGGCGCGCGCTTTGCGGGCGGTTTTGGGCGGAGCCGTGACCCTTCGCCTGACCAAGAACATTCCGGCCCAGGCCGGCCTGGGAGGTGGCAGTGCCGACGCCGCCGCGGTGCTGCGGGGGCTGGCTCTCCTGTGGCAGAAAAAGGAGGGCCTGGCTGTGCCGGGCTCCGCCTTGGCCGCCATGGCGCAAAGCCTCGGCGCCGATGTGGCATTCTGTCTGCAGGGCGGGGCCGCCCGGGGCCGGGGCCGCGGGGACGTTCTGGAGCAGTTGCCCACCGCCCCGGCGTGGTGGGTGGTGTTGGCGCGGCCGCCGGTGGGCCTGGGCACAGCCGACGTGTACAAGGCCTGGGACAGCCTGCCCCGGCCCAACGAAACCGGGGAGGAGGCCGGCCCGCTGTCCTGCGGCGCCGCCGGCCCGCGAACGAATCCCCGGTTCGCGGGGGCTGGCGGCGCGCTCCCCGGCCCAACGGATTCCGACCTCGGGCGCATTGTGGACGCGTGGCGGCGGGGGGATCTGGCAGCTTTCAGCAGCAGTGTATTCAATGATCTGCAGGAGCCTGCGCTGCGCCTTTGCCCGCAAATCGGGGCGGTGCGGGCTGCGCTGCTGGCAGCAGGAGCGCCGTTTGCCCTGGTGGCCGGCAGCGGCACCACGGTCTGGACTGCCTGCTCCGGGCAAGACGAGGCGCTGGACATCGCCCGGCGCCTGCAAAGCTGGTCCGGTGCCGGCGGGGCAGCGCCGGTTCCCGCCGGAACGTGGGTGGCATTATCCCGATTGTGCGAACAAGGAGTTGTTGTGGCGGCTGGAGAACAAACAGGTGCAGAAGCCGGAGAAGGCGTGCACGAGCAGCAAGTGCCGGAATCCGCACCGGTGCCGGCGCCAGTAGCGAGCAGCGAGGAGTGAGCGGCGTGCCACGCGAGCCTTTGATCCCCATTCGTTTCGATTCGTACAAGCCCTTGCGCGAGCTGGTCTTTGAGTCGTTGCGCCAGGCCATCATGACCGGCCAGCTCCGCCCGGGGGAGCGCCTCATGGAGGTCCAGCTCGCCAATGAGCTGGGCGTAAGCCGGACCCCTGTCCGGGAGGCCATCCGCAAGCTGGAGCTGGAGGGCTTGGTGGTCATGATCCCCCGCAAAGGGGCATACGTTTCGCGCATGTCCACGCGGGATATCCAGGAGGTCTTTGAGATCCGGGCCACCCTGGAGGGGCTGGCTGCCACTTTAGCGGTGGAGCGGGCCACCGAGCAGGAGCTGGATGAGTTGCAGGCGCTTTTGGGCCGTATCGCCGAGTGCATCGCCCGAAACGACGTGAAGACCATGGTGGAAGTGGATACCGAGTTCCACCGCCAGTTGTTCCAGTGTGCCCATAACAGCCGTCTGGTGCAGATCATGCAGAATCTCCGGGAATACGTACAGCGTTTCCGCAGCACATCCCTGGCTTATCCCGGCCGCATGAAGGTGGCCCTGGACGAGCACCGGCAGGTGGTACAGGCCATCCGGCGCCGCGACCGGGAACAAGCCCAGGCGCTGGCATACTGGCACATTGTCAGCGCCGAGAAAGGCCTCATGGACGCCATTCGCCAGCAGGAAGCTGCGGGGCAGGCAGGCCGTCCGGAGAGCCTGGGTTCCGCAGCGGGTCTCCCGAATTCCACAGGCCCGGCGGGCATTGTGCAGGAACATCGTCAGGAAGGGGAGAGCCATGGAGAAGTACACAGCGGTGGTGTTGGCCGGGGCGCCCAATGAAGGCGCCCTAAAGGAGGTGGCCGGCGACCGCTACGAGGCCCTCATCGAGGTGGCCGGGCGTCCCATGATTTCGTACGTCATCGGGACCTTGCGGCGCTCTCCGCACATCGGCCGGATTGGGGTCGTGGGGCCGGTGGAGGAGCTGTCCAAAGCGGTGGGGGACACCGTGGACTGGTTGGAGCCCTCCGGACAGGCGCTGATTGACAACATCTTTCGGGGCCTGGAACGGGCGGCCCGGGACAGCGTGGCGCAAAAGGGCCACAAGATATTGTTGGTCACCAGCGACATCCCCCTTCTGTCCACCGAGGCCCTGGACGATTTCTTCCAGCGCTGCCAGGCCCGTGGCGGCCGGGATGTCTACTATCCCGTGGTGCCCCGGGAAGCCAACGAGGCCAAGTATCCGGGAGTGCACCGCACCTATGTGCGGACGAAGGAAGGAACGTTTACAGGCGGCAACCTGGTCTTGGTGGCGCCGGAAGCCCTGGGGAAAATCCGCACGCTGCTGGCGGCAGCGGTGAATCTGCGCAAAAAACCCTGGCAACTGAGCCGCCTGTTGGGCTTGCGTTTCACTCTGAAGCTTCTGTTCCACCGCCTGTCGGTGCAGGACGTCGAGGCCTGGCTGCCGCGGGCTTTGGGCATCACAGGGGCGGCCATCATCAGCCCGTATCCGGAAGTCGGCATCGACGTGGATAAACCCAGTGACCTGGCCCTGGTGCGGCAGGTCTTCGCAGAGCGGTAACAGGCCCGGCAACCGGCGGGAGCAGATTGCCGGCAGTTTTTGGTTGCCCAGAAGGAACTGAGGCAGGCCGTGGCGAAAAGCCATAATGCGGGTAATAACCATTACTGTTATCCAGCAGGAGGCTTTTGCCATGGTCATCACAGATGTGCGGATCCGCAAGACGGACGGCGAAGGCAAGATGCGCGCCATTTGCTCCGTCACCTTCGACAACATGTTTGTGGTGCGGGACATCCGGATCATCGAGGGACAGAAAGGGCTGTTTGTGGCCATGCCCAGCCGGCGGACGCCCAACGGCGATTTCCGGGACGTGGCGCATCCCATCACCCAGGAAGCCCGCGAGATGATCTCCCAACGCATTTTGGAGGAGTATCGGGGAGCGTAATGTAGCCGCAGGCTTGGGGTCTCGGGCACGAGGTTGGGCCTGCTGCGATGAGCGGGGGATACGGGACCCGCATGCAGTCCTTTGATCCTTGGTGTGGCGGCCGCGGGATGAAACGCGGCCGCTTCTTTGTGGCTGCCGGCGGGGAAGGCCGTTTCCTCCCGGCCTTCGTGACGCCGCCAGGAGCTTCCCCCGGTCGCGTCCGGGGGGGGGTTCTAATAAAAAACACAGGAAACAAAAATATTGACGGCCTCTCGCCAGCGGGGTATAATGGGCCGTGGGTGCTTTTACCATCCCGTTGCTGGATTTTATTCTTGTGTTTATTGGAGGTGTCCGTGATGGCACAAACACCAGAAAGACCCGCCCGCTTCGGACGCAACCGCGAAGCTTTGGGCGGGGAATGGCTGAAGCGGGTGGTGGGCGAGTTTGCCATCGACCGGGTTGTGGACCATCTGGCCCGGGATCCGGAGAATGCCCTACCGAAGCTGTTGGACTTCGCAGACAGAGTGGCGCAGTCGCCCGGGCACCACGCCGGCATTGCCGGGCTGCGGCAGCGCCTGTCCGGTGACCCGCAGGTTGCGGCCCAGGCACGCCGGATTCTGACGAACCCCCATGTTGTGAAAAGGATTTTGAACACCTGGGTTCTGAATGCCATTCTGCTGGGGAACCCGAAGCGCCAGCAGCGCATGAAGGAACTGAACCTGCACATCCCCACGGCCATCCTGATCGACCCCACGTCGGCCTGCAATTTGCGCTGCACGGGATGCTGGGCCGGTTCCTACCGCCAAGCCGACCGGCTAGAGCCGGAGTTGCTGGACCGCATCCTGGACGAAGCGGAGGATCTGGGCATCTACTGGATCGTCCTGTCCGGCGGGGAACCATTTGCTTACAAGGAGCTCCTAGACGTCGTGGAGCGGCATCCGAACCTGGCGTTCATGGCCTATACCAACGGGACCCTGATCGACGACCGCGTGGCGGACCGCCTGGCGGAACTTGGCAATTTCAGCCCCGCCATCAGCCTGGAGGGCTGGGAGGAGCAGACCGATGCCCGCCGCGGCCCGGGCGTTTTCGCCAAAGTCATGGCGGCCATGGACCGGCTGCTGCAGCGGGGGGTGCTATTTGGAGCTTCCGTGACGGTGACACGCCACAACGTGGACCTGCTTTACAGCGACGAGTTCATCGATTTCCTGATCAACAAAGGCGCGCTCTATGTCTGGAGCTTCCATTATATCCCCATCGGCCGCGGGCCCGACACCGACCTCATGCTGCTGCCCGAGCAGCGGGCCTGGCTCGTGCGAAGAGTGAATGATCTGCGCCATACCAAGCCTCTGCTGATCGCAGATTTCTGGAATGACGGCCACGTTGTGGGCGGATGCATCGCAGGCGGCCGCACCTACTTCCACATCAACGCCGCCGGTGACATTGAGCCGTGCGCATTCGTCCATTTCGCCACCGACAACATCCGCAATCTGTCCCTGGCCCAGGCCCTGCGCAACCCCGTCTTCGCGGCCTACCAGAAGCGCCAGCCGTTCGCCGCCAACCACTATGCGCCCTGCCCCATCATCGATAATCCGCAGAGCTTGCGGGACATCGTGGCGGAGAGCGGTGCCCGTCCCACCCACGTCGGGGCGGAGGATGTGCTGACCGGGGCGACGGCGGCGTTCTTGGATCAGCGTTCGGCGGAGTGGCATCGGGTGGCGGACCAGTTGGAAGAGGAGCGGCGGCAGGCGGCGGCTGAGAAGATTCCTGTGGGCGCGGCGGCAGGCAGGAAGTAAGCGCCGGCAGCGACGGGCCCGGTTTTCAGGCCGGGTCCGCCGGCAGCCGGGCCCCTGAGCGGGCTTGACAGACCGCTAGGCGGGTGATATTTTGTGTTTCCTGGCAGGCCTGTGTTCTACCGGGATCGTTGCCAATTCTTGCACGGAAAGGCGGAAGGAGTCTCATCGTGATCACCCGGCTCACGGAGCGGCGGAAACAGTTCCTGACCAAGCTGATCCAGATCTATGAGAAAACCGGTGCGCCGGTTCACTACGAAGACCTGGCCAGATCCCTCTCGGTCAGCAAATGGACTGCCTATGAGGTGATCAGGGCTCTGCGAAAGGAAGGGCTCACGGAGCCCGTGTATGAAGGAAACGGGCAGCGTCCGGGTCCGGGCCGCTGGCGCGTGCATTTCGTGCCGACGGCCAAAGCTCTGGGCGAGGTGCGGGCACAGGTGGTGTCGGCCGTGCGGGAGGAGTGGCGCCGGGTGGAGGCCTCGCTTCTCCGGCGCCTTCAAGACGCCGGGCGCGACGGCGGTGCCCCGGCGGTGCTCCGGGCCCTGGAGGGCGAAATGGACGTAACCCCGGATTCCACGGTCTGGTGCGCCTACGGCGTAGTCTATCTGACGGTGGCGGGGGCGCAGCATTCCAGAACCGCCCTCAGCCTGGGGTTACGCATGTTGCGGTCTGCGCCTGGCCCTTTGGCCGGCATGTTGGTCTACACCAGCAGTCTGGTGGGCGCCTTGACGCAGCTGGGCATCTCAGGGGCTGACCGCGTGGCGGAGAGACTTCCGGCGCTTTTGGCCCGCACAGGCGCAGATGAAATCGGGTGGCTGGCCGGGCTCGCCCGGCGCGCCGCCGGCGAGATGGGCGTGGTTGCCCCGGCGTGATGGTCCGCGGATCGCGACCGCTGTTGGTGGGAAGGTGCCTTCGATTGCAGCCCGGGATTGCGGTCCCGGGCTTTTTTGTGCGGCGGCGGTCCGTCCGGCCCGTTCATCCGCCCCTGCCGCCAGCATCCCACCGTGGAGGCATCGCGGCCTCTTGACATGGCCGTGGGTATGATCTATCATGTTCAGTATGATTGGTATGATCAATACGAATGACCATGGGAACTGGCCATGGGAAGGCGGGTGAGACCATGGAAGATCCGGCGCGGCACAGCTTTTACGGCGTCGTCACCGTGGGCGAGCGTGGGCAGGTTGTCATTCCGCAGGCGGCAAGAGAGGCCTTGGGGATCAAGCCCGGGGACCGCATGCTTGTGGTGGGCGGACCCATGGGAAATCACGGCTTGATGATGCTCAAGGCCGAAGTGGTCAGTGAGCTCGTGGCCAGGTTCACCGAAAGGACCAACAGCCTCAGGGAAATGCTCGAGATGGCCTTGGAGCGGCAGCGCAAGGACGATGAGCCCCAGTGAGCAGCGGCCGGGTCCAGGCGCGAAATGGTCTGCATCGCGGCATTCATCCCTTAATCTGCTGGAGTGAAGGTGTTCCATGTACGGACTGCTCAGGTTCCTCAAACCGTACCGTTTTCAGATTGCCTGCGTTTTGCTGCTCATTTTCGGGCAAACCATGGCCGATCTGTACCTGCCTACCTTGATGTCGGACATCATCAACACCGGCGTCATGAAGGGGGATGTCGGCTATATCTGGCGGGTCGGCCGGCTCATGATGCTGGTGGCCCTCGGTGGGACCACGGCCTCCATCGTGGCTGCACTCTTGTCGTCCCGAACGGCCATGGGCCTGGGCAAAGACCTGCGGGACGCGATTTTCGCCCATGTCGAGAAATTCTCCCTGCGTGAGTTCGACAAGCTGGGGACGCCCTCGCTGATCACCCGGAACACCAACGACGTCACCCAGATTCAGATGGTCGCCATAATCATGATGCGCATGATGGTCAGCGCGCCGATCATGTGTATTGGCGGTCTCATCATGGCCCTGTCCAAGGACAAGGGCCTGACCTGGATCCTGGCGGTGACCCTTCCCATCTTGGCAGCCATGGTTCTCCTGGTGGCTACGAAGGGGATCTCCCTTTTCAGGGCTATTCAGAAAAAGATCGATAAGATCAATCTCGTCGTACGTGAGAACCTGGAAGGGATCCGGGTCATCCGCGCGTTCAACCGGGTCAACCATGAGAAACAGCGTTTTCACGAGGCCAACCTGGACCTGACCGAGACCTCCATCCGGGCCGCCCAGTTGATGGCTCTTCTGATGCCCTTCATGATGTTGATCATGAACTTGACGACGGTGGCCATCATCTGGTTCGGCGGCATCCGTGTGGACCAAGGCACCCTGGACATTGGCAACATGATGGCGTTCTTCCAATACGCCATGCAGATCATGTATGCGCTCCTCATGGCCTCGATGATGTTTATCATGATCCCCCGGGCCCAGGCATCCGCGGCCCGGATCCATGAGGTGCTGGCCACCGCTCCCGAAATCGTGGACGCGCCGGTGACCCGAAATGCCGGCCGCGAGCGAAGCCATGTCGAGTTCAAGAACGTCACCTTCAGCTACCCCGGTGCGGAAGAGCCCGCCATCCGAAACGTTTCCTTCGACGCCCGCCCCGGAGAGGTCACCGCCATCATCGGCGGCACGGGCTCAGGGAAGAGCACGCTCCTCAATCTGATCCCGCGTTTCTACGACGTTGACCAGGGCAGTGTCTTGGTGGATGGCGTGGATGTCCGCGAAATGGCCCAGGAGGAACTGCGCGCCAAAATCGGCTTCGTGCCCCAAAAAGCCGTGCTTTTCTCCGGTACCGTCGCCGAGAACATCCGGTACGGCAAGGAAGATGCCAGCGAGGAAGAGGTCCGTCATGCGGCCGAGGTCGCGCAGGCCATGGATTTCATCTCCCAGCTGGAGGGCGGTTTCGCTGCCGTGGTGGCGCAAGGCGGCACCAACCTTTCGGGTGGCCAGAAGCAACGGCTGTCCATCGCGCGCGCCCTGGTGCGCAAGCCCGAGATCTATCTCTTTGACGACAGCTTCTCGGCCCTGGACTTCAAGACCGATGCCCGGCTGCGTGCGGCGCTGAAGAGGGAGATCAACGGGGCCACGGTCCTGATTGTGGCCCAGAGGGTCAGCACGGTCATGGATGCGGACCGAATCGTCGTCCTGGATGAGGGCAGGGTCGCCGGCATCGGCACCCACAGGGAACTGATGCAGACCTGCGAGGTCTATCGTGAAATCGTCTCCTCGCAGTTGTCTGAGGAGGAGATTGCATGAGCGAGGAGCGTAAAGAAGCACGCCCCGCAGGGCCAACGCAGCCTGCCGGGCTCGGGCCGGGCAGGGGAGGCCGGCCCTTTGGAGGCGGCCACGGCGGGTTCGGCCGGCCGGTGGAAAAAGTCAAGGATTTCCGGGGGACCCTGAAACGGTTGATCCGGTACCTACAACCCATGTTTCCGCGGCTCCTCATCGTGCTCTTGGCCACCATTGCCAGCACGGTTCTGAGCATCATCAGCCCCAAGATCATGGGCAAGGCCGTCACCAGCCTGGGTCAGACCTTCGGCATGAGGCTCATGGGCTTGCCCGCCCACGTGGACTTTGACTATATTGGGAAGATCGCCCTGTGGCTGGTGGCGCTTTATGCCACCAGTGCGCTGTTCAACTACATCGCTCAATATGTCATGGCGGGCGTGGCCCAGAAAACCGTCTTCGCCATGCGCCGCGACATGAACGACAAGCTTGCCCGCCTGCCGCTGAAGTACTTTGATGGGCGCACGCACGGCGAGATCATGAGCCGCATGACGAACGACATCGACAATATCAGCTCGTCCTTGCAGCAGAGCCTGGGGCAGCTGATCTCTTCGGCCGTGGGTGTCGTCGGTGCCATTGTCATGATGCTCACCATCAGCGGATGGCTCACGCTGATATGCATCTTGACCTTGCCCCTTTCCTTCTTCGTGACCGCGCTGATTGCCAGGTTCTCCCAGAGAAACTTTGCGGCGCAGCAAAAGGAGCTGGGCGAACTCAACGGCCTGGTGGAGGAGATGTTCACCGGGCACAAGATCGTCAAAGCCTTCGGCCACGAGCAAAAGGCCATCTACGAATTCCGCCAAATCAACCAGCGGCTCTACGAAGCAGGCTGGCGCGCGCAGTTTGTCTCCGGCATCATCTTCCCGTTGATGAACTTCATCAACAACACCGGCTATGTGCTGATCTGCGTCGTCGGCGGAATCATGGTCACCCAACGGCGCATCCAGCTGGGCGATATTACGGCGTTCTTCCAGTACCAGAGGATGTTTACCATGCCCATCGCGCAGATGGCCAATATCGTCAATGTCCTGCAGTCGACGCTGGCTTCAGCCGAACGCGTTTTCGAGGTTCTCAACGAGCCGGAGGAGGAGCCGGATCGCGTGGACGCCAAGATCATCCCCTCGCCGCGGGGCGAGGTCCGCTTCCAGGACGTTACGTTCCGCTACAAGGAGGACATGCCGCTGATCGAGCACCTGAACCTCGAGGTCAAGCCTGGGCAGACCATCGCCATCGTGGGTCCGACTGGAGCCGGAAAGACCACGTTGGTCAATCTGCTGATGCGCTTCTATGAGATCCGCAGTGGTAGGATCACCATTGACGGCGTGGACATTCGAGACCTGACACGGGAGGGGTTGCGCAGCCTTTTCGGCATGGTGCTCCAGGATGCGTGGCTCTTCAGCGGCACGATCCGGGATAACATCGCCTACGGCCGTGAAGGCGCCACCCACGAGGAGATCGTGCGGGCAGCCAAAGCGGCCCACGCGGACCACTTCATTAGGGCCTTGCCCAATGGGTATGATACGGTCCTCAATGACGAAGCCTCCAACATTTCCCAGGGTGAAAAGCAGTTGTTGACCATCGCCCGGGCAATTCTCGCCGACCCGGCCATCCTCATTCTGGATGAGGCCACCAGCAGCGTGGACACGAGAACCGAGGTTCACATCCAAAAGGCCATGACGGAACTGATGAAGGGGAGAACCAGTTTCGTGATCGCCCATCGGCTTTCCACGATCCGAAACGCGGAGAAGATTCTGGTCATGAACAACGGCCGCATCATTGAGACGGGAACCCACGAGGAACTGCTGGCCAGGGGCGGCTTCTACGCGGATCTCTACAACAGCCAGTTTGCGGGCGCGTACCTTGATGAGAAGGCGGTCTGATCGCGGGACTTGCCGCGTCCTGCGCCGTTCTTCGACCGGGAAAACATATTGCGGCTTCGCCTTGAGCTATGCACCTCTCCCAGCATCTGTGTCGGTCAGTGGGGTTTTCCCTGCCTTCAGGGTTGGGAGCGCGCCCTGCACCAACACGACTCCGCCGGCCACGAGGGCCAGACCGCTAACAGTGAGGACCACTTCCACACTGGCCTTGTCCAGAGCCACACCGGCAACGGCATACGCCAGCGGAGCAAGGGCAGCCGTAATGGAGGCGAAGAAGCCAAAAACCTTGCCTCGCATCTCGTCGGGACTCATGGTCTGAATCATGGTCGCAAAGACGATTTCTCCCAGCCCTCCCACCAGTCCTTCCACAAACATCAGTGCCAGCGCCACTGGGAAACTGTGAATCCAACCGATGAGTATAATGGCAATTCCGGAGACAACGGGAAAACCAAGAAACAGGCCGGGCCACCCAGGAAGGTCAGGCTTCGCGATCAGATAGATCGTGGCGACCAGAGTACCTGTAGCCGACGCAGCAACGAGCAGGCCCAGACCGAGACTGCCGGCATGGTAGTACCCATCGGTTAGGGTTTTGAGGACGATCGCCATCGGTTGTGCGAAGAAGACCAGCATGGCCATCACAGAAAACACTTTAGCCAGCGTAGCGTTCTTCCTTACGCATCGCCATCCATCGGCCAGATCTTGCAGGACAGGCTTGGAGCTTGAGGTGTTCGAGACCCTCGGTATGGCAACCCAAATCTCCATAGCGGAAGCGATGAGGAACGATACCCCGTTTGCCAGGAAGGAAGCGGGTGCGCCCAGAAGCAATATCACCGTACCCCCAGCCACAGGCCCAGCGATCTCTGTGATGCTCGAGCCAAAGCGCAGCAGAGAGTTGGCCTTGTTCAGCTGGTTCACGGGAATCAGAGAAGGAATGCATGCCGAAAGCGCTGGCCGAAAGAAGGCCCTAGCCGCCCCAAGAAGAAACACCAGCACGTAAACCTGGTACATGGGGGGAGCTCCGTGAAAGGTGAGGAAGCCCAAGGTCAGGGCAAAGACACCGCTGAGCACGTTGCTAGCGACAATGAGGGCTTTTCGGTCCCAGCGGTCGGCGACCACACCCGCAAACGGCCCCAAGATTGTCGAAGGAATTGCGGAGAACAGAAGAGCCATCCCTGCCCCTGACATCGATCGCGTCACGCTGGTGACATAGAATATCAAAGCCAGGTAGTGAATCCAGTCGCCGACCTGGGATAGTGTCTCACCGATCCAGAGCAGATAGAATCCAGTAGTACCCGCTCCACGCCAACGTAAGCCCATAGCCCACCCGATCCTTTCTGTAACGTGTTCCGGGAACCGGCATCATTGGCTTTACTTCGGATATGGAAGAATGTCTGAACCGGATGTAAACTGACCCAGGAACGCCGGAATGAAAATGACCCGCCCCCAGCGAAGGACACCTGTCAATGTTCTCAAGAGTCGGAGGTGTCGAAACAAACTCATGCTGTAAGGCGGGAGAGTGAAAAAGCTCTATGAACTACAGGGCCAAGGGCGGACGATTCGAGCCATCGCTCGGACACTAAGAGTCTCGCGACATACGGGAGGCAAGCCGCACCTGGCATTCGCCGGCAGTCGCAGCAAATTTCGCAGGACCGGACGGGGCAATCGGGGTGGGAAAGGGAAGAGACTCCTCGGGAAGCCGCGTGAATGATGATCTTTTTCCGGGAAACTTCTTCCGGGAAACCCCCGGAAGCGCAGCCTCCTTTTCCACCGCCGCGCCTGTGCCCGTCGAGCACGCCCTCGAATGCTAATCGAACAGATCCTCGAACAAGTCGAAGATGCCCTCTTTTTTTCTGCGCCGGCGGCTGGGCATCTGATCCCGGGAATAATCGTCGTCGTAACGGTCTTCCACGTCATGTTCCAGCCGATAAGGCCGGCGTTGATCTTGCTCTGGTGTCCGCTCCACCTCGTCCTCGCGGAATCCCCGGGCCAGGGCAAGAATCTTATCCAGCTCACCGCGATCCAGCCATACTCCGCGGCAGCGGGGGCAGACATCGATCTGCACATCGTACCTCATGGTTTGTGTCAATTCCGTGTCGCAGACCGGGCAGCGCATTCGCGAACCTCCCTGGTGGTCATGCTGCGTAGCAGTGCTGCACAAGCAGTGCTGCACAATGGTAGCACTTCTTCATTATTATACCATGGATGTCATCTCTCTCAAACTCCGAGGGATGCCGTGCTCCGGTAATTGGGTGCCGGCCCCTGCTCATTCGACCGGGGTCCTCGGGCCTACTTCCCGGTGTTGCCGCCCGTCCCTCCTTCTTGCTTCTTGGCCGTTCTGCGACGGAGCCCGGTCCAGGGAACCTTCGGACTCGGACCGGGCAGGGCGGAACAGCTGATTGGCCTCGCCGGCAGAGGTTACCAGGTGGAGCGTGATGTAGATGACGAATTCGCTTTGCGCCTCCACTTCGTTCAGGTTTTGTAGCAGCAGGCCAATCACCGGCAGATCGCTGAGAATGGGGATCCGAATGCGGTCTCTGTGCCGGGTGTCCTGGATGAGGCCGCCAATGATCACGGTCTCGCCATCCCGCACGCGGATGGTGGCCCGGCACCTCTACGACGGCCTGGGACTGCGGGTGTCGGGCTCCAACCAGGGCGTGGTGCGGGATTACGTCTTCGACCTAAAGGATCGGGTAATTCAGGATGTGGTGGTGGGGATGCTGCCGGAGGCCACGCTACCCTGGACCCTGCCGGGGCAGGGGGCGCCGCCGTCTACGGGCACCACGGTGAGCTACATCTACGCCCTGGGACGCCTGCTGGCGCAGGTGGAGGGGGCTCCGGGTGCTGCAAAGGCGGTCTGGGCGGATGGGGCGTAGCAGATTACTGGATTACAGAATTACAGAGCGCACTCCAAAGACAGCTTGTCCGTCTTACCGGCCGGGCTCCGCAGACCGGGTGGAAACATGGTTCCTGCACGATAAAGATGGTCAGGTAGTGGAGGAGCGTCTGTTCGAGGGTGGCGCTGTGCGCAACACCGTCACTGCCGGTCTGCTGGCTTCCGCTGGCGGAGCGCTGCGCCGCATGGCCCTTCGCCGGCCCTGCTAGCCCTGAAACGCCCAACGGCCCGCGTGCCGTTGACAGGGGCCGGCTCCTCTGCTACAATTTACGCGTACAGGCAAGCAGCTTAGACGCGACAATGCAACTCGGGTCCAGGCATTCGAGGTCCGGGGGCTCTCGCCGTTGGGGCGTCGCCAAGCTGGTAAGGCACGGGACTTTGGATCCCGCATTCCCTGGTTCGAGTCCAGGCGCCCCAGCCAGTAGTGACGGGTATTTCCAAACCGTACATTTTCAGAGTCTCGACTCCCTGTCCTGGGGGGAAAAGGTCCGCGCGAGCGGGCTTTTTTTTTCGTTCCTCCACCTGCGCTTGCCTGCCCTTGCTCCCAAAACAGGCAGGAGAGGGAATCGGTCCCAGATTGGGCAGGCTGCCTCGCTGGGCGTGCGTGGGCATAATATGGCCGTGGACCGCGGATGCCAGTGGCGGCAGCTTCCCGCCGGCTTTCCGCGGGGGAGGGGGTTGGCCATGGGCGACTTCACCGGGCTCTTCTGGCTGCTTTTCTTCATGGTGGCGATGTTCTGGCCCATGATGAGCCAGCACCGGCTTACCCAGCAGCGTTACGCGGCGTTGCATGCGCTGGAGCGCAAGCGGGCGACCCGGGTCATCACCCTTATCCACCGCCAGGAGTCCTTGAGTGTTTTGGGCATCCCCTTGGCCCGCTACATCAGCATCGAGGATTCGGAACAGGTTCTGCGGGCCATTCGTTTCACGCCGGACAACATGCCCATCGACCTGATTCTGCACACACCCGGCGGTCTGGTCCTGGCCGCAGAGCAGATTGCCCGGGCTCTGCAGAAGCATCCGGGAAAGGTGACGGCGTTTATTCCGCACTATGCCATGTCCGGCGGGACACTGCTGGCATTGGCTGCAGACGAGATCGTCATGGACGAAAACGCCGTGCTGGGCCCGGTGGACCCGCAGATCGGCTCTTATCCGGCTGCCAGCATCCTGGCGGTGGTGCGTGAAAAAGGCCCGGAGAAAGTGGAAGACCAGACGCTGATCCTGGCGGATATGGCGGGGAAGGCCCGCCGGCAGGTGGAAGATGCCGTGTACAGGGTGGTGGCGGAGAAAATGCCGGCGGACCAAGCCCGGCAGGTGGCCACCCTGTTGACGGAAGGCCGCTGGACCCACGATTACCCCGTCACGGTGGAGATCCTGCAACAGCTGGGGCTGCCGGTGCGGGTGGGACTGCCCCGTGAGGTCTACGAAGTCATGGAGCTCTATCCGCAGCCGCCGCAACGCCGGCCCAGCGTCGGCTATATCCCTGTGCCCTATCGCCGGCCGGACTACCGCCGTCTTCCTTCCGGCCGCTCCGAGTGGGAGACGAAACGGTGAGGCGGCTCCCCGCCTGGTCCGTGATGCCTCCCTCTTTCTTTGGGCTCCCGGCGCCCCCAGCCATCTTTTTCCGTCCCTGGGCATGCAGTTCGCCGATCGCCCTTGACCTTCTTTCTCCATCGTGGTATTATCAGTAATGATTACTGATCCTTTTTATATGACACTCCTCTTCGCCGAGGGTGTTTCTGTTCCAGACGCAGCGAGAAAAGAGGCGAGGTCTCCATGCAGACTTCTACGCGTTCCGCAGTAAGCATCGTCCTGGGCGGCGACGCCGGCCAGGGCGTGGAATCCAGCGGCGCCGGTTTTGCCCGGGCCCTGGCCAGGGCCGGGTTTCAGGTGGCCACCCGTGCCGATTACCGGTCCCGCATCCGCGGCGGCCACAATTTCTATCAGGTGAGGGCCGGTATCCAACCGGTGCATTCCCACAGCCGCGGTATTCATCTGTTGCTGGCTCTGACGCCGGAGACCGTTGCGGTGCACCAGAATGAGATCGTACCGGGCGGCGCTGTCATCTTCGATGAAGGTTGGCAGGTCGATCCGAGCCGCCTGGCCAGCCTGGGCGTGCGGCCCGTATCTCTACCGCTGTCGCAGCTGGCCGAGACCGCCGGCGGCAAGGTCATGGCCAATACGGTGGTGCTGGGGGCCGCTGCGGCCATGATGGCTTTACCTCTGGACCCGTTGATGAGCGTGGTGGAAGAAAACTTCGCCCGCAAGGGGAGGCCTGTGGTGGATGGCAATCTGGCCGCCCTGCGCGCCGGTTACGAAGCCGTTCAGCGAAAAGGGGCAGCGGCGGAGTTTCCGTATACCTTGGATCTGCCGCCGGCAGCGGCTGGTCCTGGCAACGGCCGGCGCCCTTCCCCGCCGCTTTTACACGGGAACCATGCCTTCGCTCTCGGGGCTTTGGCGGGAGGGTGCCGCTTTGTGGCCGCCTATCCCATGACGCCGGCCACCAGCCTGTTCGAGTATCTCACGGCCCACGCGGAAGAGACGGGGCTGGTGAGCAAGCACGCGGAGGACGAAATCGCCGCCATCACCATGGCTGCAGGCGCAGGATTTGCCGGCGCCCGGGCCCTGGTGGCCACATCCGGCGGAGGCTTCTCATTGATGGTGGAAGCCCTGGGCATGGCCGGCATGGTGGAGGTGCCGCTGGTGGTGTTCGTGTCCCAGCGGGGCGGGCCTTCTACGGGTTTGCCGACCCGCAGCGAGCAGGGAGATCTGCTGTTCACCTTGTTCGCCTCCCAAGGCGAGTTTCCTCGCGTCGTGCTGGCGCCAGCTACGGTGGAACAAGCGTTCGAAGCCGGCTGGCGGTCCTTCAACCTGGCGGAGAAGTATCAATGCCCGGTCATCGTCCTGAGCGATGAGTACCTGTCGTCTTCGCTGCGCACGGTGCCGGAGGAAGCCCTGAACCGGCAGAGGGTGAAGATTGACCGCGGCGCCACCCTGACCTGGGAGGACATGGACCGGATTTACGGCGCTCCGGACAGCGTTTCGGCGCCGGCCCGGCCCGCGGCACCGTACCGGCGTTTCGCCTTCACGGAGAACGGCATCTCGCCTCGGGCGGTTCCCGGGCATCCGGCGGGAGTCTATGCCATCAGCACCGATGAGCACGACGAATGGGGCCACATCAGCGAGGACCAGGAGAACCGCACCCGAATGATGGAAAAACGCATGCGCAAGCTGGAGACGGCCCTGGCCTGCGGCGACATGCGCGGGCCGGAGCTGTACGGACCAGCGCAGGCGGATCTGACCTTGATCACGTGGGGCTCCACCTATGGCGCCGCCCGGGAAGCGGTGGATCTGCTCAACGGGCACAGCGCTCCGGGGCCGGGGCAGCCGGAAGCCGGGGTCGCCAATCTGCTGACTTTCACGGACATCTGGCCGTTTCCAGTGGAGCCCGCCAGCCAGGCGTTGGCAGCCGTGCGGCGCGGCGTGGTGGTGGAGCAGAATTACACGGGCCAGCTGGCCCGCTTTCTGCGGATGATGGCCGGCTACCAGCCACAGGCCTCGATCCGCAAGTACGACGGCCGGCCCCTGGCGCCGGAGGACATCTTGGAAGCGTTGAGAGAAAGAGGGATGCTTCATGAGGGATGATGCCCGCGGACGCGGCAGCGGTGGCGGCAACCCGGCGGTCCAGGCCCAGCTCCCCGGGGGTGCCCGCCCCGCCGCAGCTGGACCCGTGGTGACGCTGCAGATGTTCACCAGCGAGCAAAAGCCCACCTGGTGCCCGGGATGCGGGGACTTCGCCATCCTCAACGCCATCCGGCAGGCGTTGGTGGAGCTGCAGATTGCCCCGCACCAGGTGGTTCTGGTTTCCGGCATCGGCTGCGGGTCCAAGTTGCCCGATTACCTGCACGCCAATGGGTTCATGAGCCTGCACGGCCGGCCCCTGCCTGTGGCCACGGGGATCCGCCTGGTCAATCCCAGCCTGCGGGTGCTGGTGGTGGACGGCGACGGGGATGCGTACGGCATCGGTGGAAATCATTTTCTGCACGTACAACGCCGCAATCTGGACATCACCCACATTGTGGAGAATAACCAGATCTATGCCCTGACCAAAGGGCAATACTCGCCCACCAGCGAGGCGGGTTTCCGGACGTCCACCTCGCCGCAGGGGGCTCTGGAACAGCCTGTGCTTCCCACGCGGCTGGCTTTCACTGCCGGGGCCACCTTCATCGCTCGCGGCTTCGCCGGGGATCCCAAGCACCTGGCCTCGATCATCGCCGCGGGCATCCGGCATCCGGGTTATGCGCTGATTGACGTGCTGCAGCCCTGTGTGACGTTTAACAAGGTGAACACCTACGATTGGTACAGGGAACGGGTGTACAAGGTGGAAGAAACCGGCCACGACCCGCAGGACCGCCAAGCTGCCGCCCGCCTGGTGGAGGAGTGGGGCCCCCGGATCCCCATCGGCGTGCTTTACGAGGATCACAGCCAACCCACCTATGAGAGCCAGGTGCCGGGCCTGGCCCGGGGCCCGGTGGTAGGCAGGCGGCTGGACGACCTGCCGGACGAAACGTATGCACGGCTGGTGGACCAGTTCCGATAGGGCTTGCGGGGAAGGCCTTTCACGGTTTCACGCGGGGGCCGGGCGGCGGTGCCTCTGCTGCCGCACGGCCCACCGCGGCTTCCGCAGCCCATAGCCGGGCAGCCTGGTAAATGGACCGCAGCAGGTCCATGAGATCCACTTGTCCCACCCGGAAGGGAGAAGGGCTGCGCAGATCCGGGGAAGCGCCGGCGCTGGCCGTGGCGCTTGACCTGGCCCCTGCCGTTCCGCCTGTCCAAGCCTCTGTCCCGGCGCCTGCGGCCGCGCTTGCCGCAGTGCCTCCCGCCTGCGGAGCAGTGCCGTCCGCCTGCGAAACAGCGGAGCGGCGGGTGCGTAGAGCGGACAGGAGGTCTCTTTTGGTGCGTCCACGCAAGGTGAAGAGCACAAAGGGATCTTCCGCCATCTCTTCGGCCAAAGTGTAGAAAACGGCCATGACATGTTTGCAGGGGTTCGCCCAGTCCGGGCAGGAGCAGTCGGTCCAGAAGTCGGCGGGCCCCCGGGGAAACAACGAGGACCCCGCCTGCTGGAACACGTCCTCCAGCTCCTGGGGCAGATGTCCGGCCAGAAGTTTGGCGGCAAAGAGCGCTTTAGAGGCCATGGCGTCCAGAACGTGGTTCCAGACGGAGTCCGGGAGGGGTAGAACCCCGATGGCCACCGTGTACGGATCTGGCCGTGAACCTTGGACCTTGGCCACAACCCGGCCCGGCTCCAGGTGCAGGGACAGCACCCGCCCCCCGCGGGCGTACGACAGGCCGCGGCGGGCGCGGGCCTCCGTATCGAGGCAAGTGACGGCATCCAGCCAGCGCGTGGTCCACCAGGGGCCGCTATGGGCTGCCGTCGCCGCGGCTGTGGCCCGGCCCTTGGTTTGCCTCATTCCGCGGCCGCCTCCCGGACGTCGGGCTCCTCCGCCACCGCATCCTGGGCCAGGGCGAACAGCCTGCGCAGCTCAGCCGTGGAAAGCTCGGTGATCCAGTTCTCCCCTGCGCCCACTACCAGGTCCGCCAACTCCTTTTTCTGCTCGATCATCTCGTCAATCCGCTCTTCCAATGTACCGGCACAGATGAACTTATGCACCAGGACGTTCTTATGCTGGCCGATGCGGAAGGCCCGGTCCGTGGCTTGGTTCTCCACCGCAGGATTCCACCAACGGTCGAAATGGAATACGTGGTTGGCGGCCGTGAGGTTCAACCCCACCCCGCCGGCCCGCAGCGACAGGATCAGCACCGGTGCCGGATCCTGGCCCTCTGCGCCGGCTGGGCTCTGGAACTCCGCCACAATACGGTCCCGCGCCTTTTTCGGCGAGCCGCCGTACAAGTACAAGACCGGCCGTTTCAGCCGCTCCTGCAAATAAGGCTGCAAAAGGGCGCCCATTTTCGCAAATTGGGTGAAAACCAAAGCCCGGTCCCCTTCCGCCACGACTTCCTCCAGCATTTCCACCAGCCTGGACAGCTTACCGGACCGCCCCTCCAGAAAGCTGCCGTCCTGAAGATATAACGCCGGATGGTCGCACAGCTGCTTGAGGCGGGTCAAGGTGGCCAGGATCAGGCCTCTTCGTTCCATGCCTTCTGCTCCGTCGATCTCGCGCATCATTTCGTCCACCACAGCCTGGTATAGGGAAGCCTGCTCCCGGGTTAGGCTGCAGTACACCTTTGTTTCCACCTTCTCCGGGAGGTCTCGGATGATCGAGGGATCGGTTTTGGTGCGGCGGAGCAGAAAGGGCTTTACAAGCCGGCTCAGGGTCTGAAGCCGCCGCTGGTCGTGGTCCCGCTCAATGGGAATGGCGAAACGGGTGCGGAATCCCTGCGCCGATCCCAGATACCCCGGGTTCAGGAAATCCATGATGGACCACAGCTCCGCCAGCCGGTTCTCCATGGGCGTGCCGGTGAGGGCCAGCCTCCTTGCGGCTCGCAGCGAGCGGATGGATTGCGTCTGCTTGGCGGCGGAATTTTTGATGTTCTGTGCTTCGTCCAACACCACCCGGTACCAGGGCACGCCCGCCAGGACTTTGTGATCCCTGTAGGCCAGGGCGTAGGTGGTGATCACCAGATCGTGCCGGGAAGCCTCTGCGGCGAAATCCGGTCCGGTTAACCGCTGGCTTCCGTGATGCACCAGGACCCGCAAAGACGGGGCGAACCGCGCCACCTCGCGCTGCCAGTTGCCCACTACGGACATGGGGCAGACAAGCAGCGTGGGACCGGGGGCTGCGGGCTCGCCCTCCTGAGGCAGCCGCTCCTGCAGGAGAAGCGCGATCACCTGGATGGTTTTACCCAGGCCCATGTCATCGGCCAGGCAAGCCCCCAATCCCAGGCGGTCCATGAAGACCAGCCAGGAAAACCCAGTGATCTGGTAGGGGCGTAGCTGGCCGCGAAAACCGGCGGGCTGCGGTAAAAGCCGGAATCGTATGCCGGGGCTGCCGCCGGCCTCCGCAAGGGCGGCCGGCATTTGCGGAACACCTTGCAGGACATCCTGGACCCAGCCCGACGCCTCTAGCCGGATGTGGACCCCTGGGGTTGCACGGACTCGTTCCCCCTGGGCCTCGGAGCCATTCCCTCGGAGGCCGGAGTCTTCAGCGTTCAAGCCCAGGCGCAAGGCTTCCCGCACCGTCATTCCGCCTTTCCGGCGGATCCCCTCCAGGAGCCGCAAAACCCGCTGCACGTGCTGCGGATCCAGTTCCACCCACTGGCCCCGCACCTGCACCAATGGCACCTTCAGCGCAGCCAACTGCCTGAACTCGCGCTCGTCCAGCACCTGCCCACCCAAAGCCACCTGCCAATGGAAATCCAGAAGCCCGTCCAACCCCAGCAGGCCGTGGCCCGCCGCCCCGCCGCCGGCCTGCGGGCCGGCAGCCTGGGCCGGCTGCTTCGGCGCTACCTGCACCCGCAGTTCCAGAGCGGAGCGGGCGCGGCCCCACCACGAGGGAACCAGGACGCCGAAACCCTGCTGCTCCAGCAAAGGCGCGGCGTGTTCCAAAAAGGCGTAGGCTTCGGCAGTGGTGAGGATACACTGCCAGGGATGCGGTTCCGCCAAGGCCGATTCCAGCCTGGGAAAGATCCGGCAGGCGCGGCCCAGATCCGCCAGAAAAAGCTCCTGCGGACCCTCGCCGTTGCGCCCCCAAGGACGTAAGGCGTGGGAGGGGGCCTCCCATACGCGGCGGGCATCGATGAGGAGGCTGGGATCGTCCAGCGATTGCAGATGGAAGGTGAGTTTCCAGAACTCCGCCTTGGACGCGGGCCGGGATCCGGACGGCAGATTGCCAACAGGCCCCTGCCCCGGCCCCTCCTCGGAGCCGGAAAGTTCGCTGCCCGCTTCCTCCCCAGGGTCTGCCAGCGGAGCAGGAGGCACCAGCCGGAAACAAGTGCGGAACGAGCGCCAGCCCCGGGGGATGTCCCCCTGGCGGATCCAGGTCTGCAAAGCCTCATCCAGTGCTAGGAGTTCCCGGTCTCGTCCGTGAACAGGGACGCCTGGTAGAATGGGCGTCCGGCAGGGAGCTGTGTAGGTGGGCGGGCTCGCCAAAGCTGCGAAGAACCGCTCCACAGCAGAAGGCCCCTTAAGCGGCTCCGCCACCCGCACCGAGGCGCCCGGCGTCCGTTCCAGGGCACAGACCGCCTGCGCTGCCGTTTCCGCCGCCGGCGGCTCCACGGCCGGAGGCGCGCCTGCCAAAGCCTGCCGCACTGCAGCATCCAGAGAGGCCTGGATGAAGTCCATGAGGACGGTCTTGGGCGGTTGCTGGGCTGATCTTCGGCTTGCCCGGCAGAGGGCAGGCATCTGGGCAGCAAAGTCTGCGACGGCCTCTCCCTCCGCCAGTGGCTGCCACACAGCCCGGAAGCCCGCCGGAGTCTTCCGCAATGCCGGCAGGAACTTTCCTTCCTGCAACAGCGCCGCCACCCACTGGGCCGCCGCCATCCAGTAGCGGACCGACGGGCCGCACGCCGCTCCCGCTGCCCCCGCCGCGTAAAAAACCGCCGCCGCACGAAAAGGGGCTTGTCCGGCTGCCGGGACGGGATCCTGGGTACCCATTTTGGTTTCGGAACCGGCCCTGCAGGCTTGGGCCAGCCTCAGCAGCAGGACCAGGGCGTCAACGGGAAGAAGCCTCAACGCAGGCACAAGCCACGGGTTGAGATCCTTTCCGGCCCGAGCCGCCATGCCGGACACCCCAGTCCGGAGCGCAGAGTCCGGCAGGCCGTCGGGTCCCGGCGGCAGCAAAACCGTAAACGCGCTCTGCCGTACCTGCTGCCAAGATGGGGCGCAGTTGCCGACCAAAGACAGCAGGACCTCCTTCAGGACCTCGGCGCGGACAGCGAAGGGATGGGGCCTCGGACCGGAGCCTGCGGGCAACTGCGGAGCCGGCCTGGGTTCCGCGGGGCGATGCGCAACCTCCTCGCCCCATACGCACAGCCAGCCAGATGCCCAAGTGGCATGCAGTACGGTCATCTTCGATACAGATGCTCCCGGCTTTCTGTCAGCCTACTGTCCTTCGGCGCGATGGCGCGGGATTCCTCCCCGCCTCTACGAACGCGCCGTCTTCGGGCGGGCGGGGGTGCCTCAAAAATCGGTGCGTAACTTCTCCAGCGTGGCCTGCGCCCTCTGTTTGTCCGCCACCCAATAGCTGATCCCGCCGATGTAACGGGCACTTCCGGGCAAAAGGTGTAAGCGGTCCGGAGCCAGTGCCTGCGGGCGCAGGAAGGCCGAGGCCATGGCCGCCGCTTCGGATGCCGTCAAATCGGTCCGCACGGAGGCCACTAAACGCGGCAGGATCTCCGCCATTTTGGGTGCCAGGGCAAGCCAGTCGCCAAAGGCGGCCAGGACAAAACGCTGCTGCCGGAAAATCCGGCCAATGTCTCCACGGCCGTCGGCTCTGTAGCGCACGTACTCTAGCGCCGTCTTTCCGGTCAGATGTTGGGTCCCAGCCGGAATATGGATGTCCAGCCCGCCGTGGCGGTCTTGGTAATTCATGGGCCTCTCCACCTGGAGCGTCACGCCGCCCAACAGATCCACCACTTTCTCAAATGCCGCGAAGCTCATGCGGACATACGCATCGGGCCAGATCCCCGTGAGGTCCGCCACAGCATGCTTCAGCAGATCCATACCCCCATACACGTTGGCCGCGTTGATCTTGGCGTACTGGGGAGCCGCTCCCTGCTTGACCGCCAGCTGCACCCGGGTGTCCCGGGGAATCCAAACCAGATCCACCTTGGCCGCCGACCAATCCAGGTGGGCCAGAAGAATCACGTCCGTCCGCAGGCCCCCGGCGTCTGTGCCCACAATCAGGAGATTGTGGATGTTGCGGGCCTCACCCGTCCCCGCACCAGCGCTGCCGGCGGCAGGGGAGCCAGGTGCCTGGCCCGGGTTGGCAGCACCGGGGCTCGCTGTGGGAGCCGGGGTCGATGAACCGGACTGCTTCTGTTCGCGCACGTGAAAACGGCTCAGCCAGGGGGCTACGCGCTGGCATCCGGGGCTGAATAGCGCCAGCACGAGTACTGCCAGCAAAGTCACTGCCCAGAGCACCGTGGGAAGGCGCGGTGTGCGCTTTCCCCGTCGGATTTGTGGCTGCCGGCTCGCGGGGGAGGGTGCCGGTGGCGCAGAAAAGCCGGACTGGAGCAAGTATGTATGCGGCATGGGGACTCCTCCTTGGTATTGGCGGATCCAGCCCAGACAGGAGAGACAGGCCGGGGCGGGCCGGTGGGATACAGGCGAGCGCACTGGGCAGGCCAGGCAGGAGAGCCCCGGCCGGGCGAGGAATGGCGCACCGCGTGGCCGCACCAAGGTTTACCAGGGCCTACTGGCCTGCCAATCCTTTCCAGCTGGATGGAACTTTCTTCGCCATCCGTGAGGCGGCTTCCTACCGTGGACCCGGCGGCCGAACACGGGTGCCGGTTTTCGGCCTGCAGGGGTAAAAAAGACCCCGGGCGCCGCCCTGGCGATGCCCGGAGTCCGTCACACCCTCGCCCTTTGTTCCGTTGCCCCGGAGCCGTAGGCTAGATGAACAGCCAGGCCAGCACCAGGGTGATGGTGGAGAGCAGCTTCACCAGCACGTGCAAGCTGGGGCCTGCCGTGTCCTTGAAGGGATCCCCCACCGTATCGCCTACCACGGCGGCTTTATGCGAATCGGAGCCCTTGCCGCCCAGGTTGCCCGCTTCGATGAATTTCTTGGCGTTGTCCCAGGCGCCGCCGCCGTTATTCAGGAACAGGGCCATGATGACGCCGACGATGGTGCCAATCATCAGGAACGCCGCCGCCGCCTCTGCCTTCAGGATGGCGCCGACCAACACCGGAGTCACCACCACCACCAGGCCGGGGATCACCATCTGCTTCAGGGCGCCCACGGTGACGATGTCCACGCATTTGCCGTACTCGGGCCGGCCGGTGCCCTCCATGATGCCCGGCACTTCCCTGAACTGGCGCCGGACCTCCTGGATCACCACCTGAGCTGCGCGCCCCACCGCCCGGATGGCCGTGGAGCTGAACAAGAGCACCAACATGGCGCCGATGAAGGCGCCGACGAACACCTTGGGCTGGCCGATATCAATGGGGAAGGGATGATCCGGCGCCAAGCCCAGCAGGTGTTTCACTTCGTCGATGTAGGCGGAAAACAGCAGGAACGCCGCCAGCGCTGCGGACCCCACCGCGTACCCCTTGGTCAGAGCCTTGGTGGTGTTGCCGCTGGCATCGAGCCGGTCCGTGCGCTCGCGGGCTTCCTCGGGAGCGCCGCTCATCTCCGTGATGCCGCCGGCGTTATCCGTAATGGGGCCATACGTGTCCATGGCCAGCACGTAGGCCACGGTGGAGAGCATGCCCATGGTGGCCACGGCTGTGCCGTACAGGCCGCCGCCGGGCAGGGCCATGCTGCCCAGCCAGTAGGCCGCCAGGATGGCCGCGGACATGACGACCACCGGGATGGCCGTGCTTTCAAAGCCCACCGATACACCGGCAATGATATTGGTGGCCGGACCGGTGGTGGACGCCTGCGCGATTTCCCGCACGGGCCGGTAGCGGTACTCTGTGTAGTACTGGGTCGTCCAGACGAAAATGTAGCTGGTCAGAACTCCCACCAGGGCGGCACCGTAGAAGTAGAGGTAGTCGACCTTGCCGCCGCCATTGAGCATCTCCCGGGTCACAAAGAACAGCCCGATGGCCACCAGGATAATGGTAACCAGGTAGCCCCGGTTCAAGGCGTTCATGGGCGGTTCGTCGTCCCGCCGCACGCGGACGCTGAGAATGCCCAGGATGGAGGCGATGACCCCTACGGAGCGGGCCACCAGCGGAAACAGGATGCCGTTCACGCCGAAGATCGGGAAGAGCGCGATGCCCAGGATCATGGCTCCGATGTTTTCCGCCGCCGTGGACTCAAAGAGGTCTGCGCCACGGCCCGCGCAGTCGCCGACGTTGTCGCCGACCAGGTCGGCCACCACCGCCGGGTTGCGGGGATCATCCTCCGGGATTCCCGCCTCCACTTTGCCGACCAGATCCGCCCCTACGTCGGCGGCTTTCGTGTAGATCCCGCCGCCCAGTTGGGCGAAGAGGGCCACGAAGCTGGCACCGAAGCCGAAGCCCACGATCAGAAGCGGAGCTTCCTGCGGATGGGAGGCGCCGCCGTACGCATAAAAGATCGCCGTGACACCCAGAAGGCTGAGGGTGGTCACAGCCAGGCCGGTGATGGCTCCGCCGCGGAAGGCCACCCGCAGGGCGTCATTGAGAGAGCGCCGGGCGGCGGCTGCAGCCCGCAGATTGGCTGTCACGGCGGTGTACATTCCGATATAGCCGGAGATGGCGGAAGCCAGCGCCCCGGTCAGGAAGGCGATGGCGGTGTGCCATCCCTGCGGTCCCCGCACTGCTACCAGCAGGATGAGGGCCACCACGACGGCCAGGATGCCGATGGTACGATACTGGCGGCTCAGAAAGGCCAGTGCGCCTTCCCGGATGGCCCCGGCGATCTCCTGCATCTTTTCGTCGCCCTTGGGTTGCCTCACGACATACAAGATGAGATAAATGCTGGTGATGAGCGCGGCAACGCCGGCGGTCGGAATGAGCGCCAGCATGCCCATATGTGGTTGCAACAGAATCCCTCCTTGCGGCTGTTTGCACAAACACGGGGGGATTTCGCCAAAGGCCGCCCAGTTCCTGCCGTTCCCGGGTACGACAATGCGCCGGCAGGGCCTTCCGCCTCCGGCTGCGCCCACGCCGGAAGACGTCTGGAATAGAAAGAAAGAGCCTACAGCAACCTTCGCACCCGGCAACCACAGATTCCTGCATGGCTCGAGGCAACCTTTCGGCTGCCGGGAACCATTACGGAACCTGCAATCACCTTGGCTCGACCCCGAAGGATCCCTGGGAAGCCTTCGCCCACCTCTCGGCGGAGCGGAAACCTCCAACTGCGCCAGATGTTAAAACTGGGCGGTCTGCGGAACCCGTCGGAATCTTAGCTCGACCGACACCGATCTTTGTATGAACCGGCAGCTATCCGTAGACAGCCGCCGATCCAGTATAGACCGGTGCCAGTCTGCGCGCTGGCTGTTGCCGGTCAGGACCTGACCGGCAACAACCTTTGCCCGGCCATCGCCGGCCCTGATAAGAGCCGGCGACAGCCTTGGCCCGGCTGCTGTAGACCCTACGCTCCTAGAATGCCCGCGCCGAAGGCGGGTATGCATGTTGCCCAGGCAGGTCGCGCGGGCCGTGGCGCCACAACGAGTCCACGGCGGAAAAACATCGGAGCCATGATCCTGGGCATCGCGCTCTTCCCGATCTTCGGCGTGAACGGTATCCTGTTTCCGCTGGTGGCCCGCTCCGTGAGTTCATCGCCTCTATCCTGCGCAATACTCTCAGCGTCCGCGTGCAGAAAACGACGAACCGCCCATGAACGCCCTGAACTGGGGCTACCTGGTGACCATTCTCCTGGTGGCCATCGGGCTGTTCCCTTAGACCCGAGATGCTCATGGGCACACGCTCGGCGGCAAGTAACGGACGCCATAGAAATCGGCCATCTCCGTCAGGGCGTCCTTGGCAATGCCTTCCGGCATACACTTGAAGGGGAACATATGCACGATGCCGTCGGCGCCATCTTCCACGTGATGCCGGGCTTCCGCCACGGATAGGAGCCCATCGCCGCCCACTTCGCGGGTGAGAAACGGCCGGGCCCCGGGCCCCCGCACCTGCTGGCGCCATAGATAGATGTTGTGCCGCGCCAGCCAGTGCACGGCCTGCCGGACGCCGGGAAGCCCCACCCAGAAACGGCGGAGGAATTCCAGCAGCGTGAAGCGCAGAAATGTCCGCACCGAAACGCCTTCCACCACCTCCAAACCCTCGCGGCCCATCAGGTTTTCCACGGTGCCCCGGTTCGCAAAAGAGGAAAGCGCCACGTAGATTTCGCCCACGGCCACCACCCGGGGCTTCGGTTCGTGGTCGCGCGGGACGGATTCCAACCGCCGGACTCCGGCTTTGTGCGCCGCCCGGATGGCCGGCAGCGTATGCGCCTGCCGCAGCAGGTCCAAAGCCTCCTGGTACCGGGCTGTGGTATCCCCCCGCCGCACTTCGTGGGCGCGTAGAATCAACGATCGCGCCCGCAGGTCTTCGGCTGCCTTCAATTTGGCCCAGGTGGGGCGGGCCAGGCTCCAGATGGAGCGGGCCAAGCCCAGGGTGAGCCGCAGTTTGCGCCAGCGCGACTGCCCGGGCGGGGCACTCAGGTAGTCCACTAGGCCTTTCAGCCGCTCCTTGTCGCCCAGCTCCGCCAGGCGGGTCAGGAATTCCTGCACGCCCTGGAAACCCACGCTGGCCATTTCCAGGGTGTGTCCCCCCTCTGCCAGCTCCTGAGCGAAAAGCTGCGGCAGTTCCTGGGCCTGGGCGATGGCATACCAACCGTAGGTGCACGGGCCCTCGCCCCGCCCCTGCAGCATAATGATGCGGCGGGGCTTAACCGGCTGGCCGGTCCGGCGCGCCTCTTCCTTCAGCTCCGCCAGGACCCGGGCCACAGACTCCCGCAGACTCCCGGTGGTGATGGCAAAGGGAGAGCAGGTTTCCGTGTACTTGATGTCTCCCAGGGCCAGCGTGGCCTGGGTGGCAGGGGCCGGCGGACGGAGATAGCGGGCCAGCCCCGCTTGGAAGAAGAGCTCTTCCACGGTGAGGTCTACGATTTCGTTCATGTACGGCCAGATGATCAGGGGTTCCCGCAGGTCCGGCCCCGGGGCAGGCGGCGCCGACGCCCGATGCCGTATTTTGGGGGAGGCGGGAGCCGGCGCCGCCGGGGTGTTCTGCGCCGGGACCGGTTTGCAGGCTGCGGCCTTCGCCTGCTCTTTCACCCGTTCGTCCCGCCGGGCCTCCAGGAATCCCAGCACGGTCTCGTAGCGCGTCAGAAAGCCGGCGCTGCCAGATTGCTCATCATAGCGGAATAACCAGGCCGGCCGGCCCAGCGCCCGCGCTTGGTCCAGCAGGTACTCCATCATGAACCCGTCCGGGTGGCAGCCGAAGCTGGCCACCAGCACCACCCCGTCCACCAGGGGTCCCACCACCTTGATGAACGCCTCGTAGCGCTGGTGGGACTCATAAAACCCAGCCACTCCGCCCATGGCTTTTTCCAGCACCGTCTCCGGCACGTCGCGGGGGGTGATGACCTGGACTCCGTGCTGGCGGAAGAAGCGGCGGATATCCGACGTGACCAACGGATCCTCCAGCAGGTATTCGCGGCCGATCAACGCCAGGCGGGGAGGCTCCGGCTGCGTGCCGGCCCGGCTGGGCGAGCCCGCCGGCAGCGCCTGCCCGTCCTGCCTGGCCTGCCCGCTCAAGTCCAGCCAAACCGGGCTGGCTTCCCCGTTCACCACTGCAGCATACGCCTGCTCGAAGGCCGCCTCCGCCCGCGAGAGGAAGCCGACCTTCCGCCGCAGGGCCGCAGGCAGCAGCTGCGCCGCCGCCATTTCGGGCCGGAAAATGTGGAAAATGTCGGCATACAAGCGCAGACAGACATTGCGCATGGCCCCCTTTTCCAGCGACCAGATGTTGGGAGCCAGGACCGGCGGGATGTGCAAGGGGGACCTGGCCACCGCGCGTCCGCCTCCGCCGAAGGACCGCTCCAGTTTCCGCATGGCCCAGGTTCGAAATGCTCCCCGGGCCTGGCTGAGGGTGTATGGCACTGCGCCGGTGATGGAGCGCACAGCCACACCTGCCGGGTCCCGGTACTTGGAGCAGGCGGAGCCGCGCCGCCGCTCCCGGCAAATGGCCGGCGCCACGAGAAAATCCAGGTCGGGATGTTTCTGCAAGAGATAATAGATGTGTCCCACATACACCCGCAAGGGGATGCAAAAATCGGCGCTGGCCAGAGTGGTGGCCGCCTGCAGGATCTCCGGGGTGGTGCGCGGCGTGCGGATCACGTCTGCGCCGGCCTCCTGCAGAAAACGCAGGATGACTTGCCCCGAAGGGTAATGGGTGATGAAGGCGTTGGCCATGCCGACTTTGGGCTTTCGTTCAGCGGGCATCGGCAGTCTGCCTTCCTTCCAGCGATCTTTCTTGTTCTTGAACCAGCGCGGCGATCAGCCGCCGGTCCTCTTCGAAACGGATGAAGCCGTCAAACAGGCCCCGCGGGCAGTCGATGGATTTGTATCCCGCAATGGGGCGGCCATCCTCCAGCAAAGCCACCACGCCCGGGCAGTAGCGGCCGCAGTGCCGGCAGTCCAGGGAGACGGTACGGTAGTGGTGGCGCCGGATGGCGGCGAAACCTTTGAACGCCGTGTCCGCTCCCTCCTCGTAGCGCCTGCGGGCCAAGAGCGCCGCTCCCAGGGCTCCGGCCCCCAGTACATAGCGGGGATCCGGGTGTACCACGAACTCCGCTTCGGAAAGGCCTGTGATCTGGCGGAAAGCCACCTGCACCGCCCGGTTCAGGAACGTGCCGCCCTGGGCCACCACAGGCAGCCTCAGGCGGGCGCCTTTGGCCACGTCAGAAAAATAGGTCTTGGCGATGCTCTGGCAGACCCCCATGAGCAGGTCCGGAATGGGAAAGCCCATCCGCGCTTTGTGGATCACGTCGGACTCGCCGAAAACCGCGCATCGCCCGGAAATGCGGGCCGGGTGCTCGGAGCTCAGGGCCACCTCGGCGTAGCGTTCGATGGGTAGATCGAAGCGCCGGGCGATGGCCTCCAAAAACGAGCCCGTACCGGCGGCGCATTTGTCGTTCATGCGGAAATCCAGGCCTGTGGGTTTCACCGTCACGATTTTGGAGTCATTGCCGCCGATGTCCACGATGGTGCCCACATCCGGGCGCCAATAGGAAGCCCACGTGTAGTGGGCCAGGATCTCCGTGGAGCGGTAATCGGCGCTGTCGTCCCGGCTGCAGATCAGGTCATGGGCCATTTCGCCGGCGCTGCCGGTGGTGCCCACGGCGGCTGGCACGGCGCCAGCCGGCAAAGCCGCCTCCAGCGCGGCCAGGGCTTTACAGATGGCGCCGATGGCGTCTCCTGCCGTATCCACGCTGCCCACGGCCAGGACCTCGACCGGATCCTCCGGCCCCCGGCTGCGGATCAAGGCGTATTTTGTGCCGCGGGACCCCCCGTCGATACCGGCGAAATAGAGGCCCTCCGAGCTGCGGCGAGGCCGTCGTGACGGGCGCTGAAACGGCGCCGGAGCCGGTGTACCCGGGTTCCGTACCACCGGCAGAAGCAGGTGCACCTGTGCTGGCGGCTGGTCCCGCAGATTGCGGACATCATGGGAACGCTCACAACGGCCGCCCAGATAGTCCAGCACTTGGGGAGTCCCGTCTGCCCCCATTTCCAGCGGCAGGGTCACTTCGCAGCTGTTGGGACATCCGGAGCAATACCGGATGCGGCTGTCAAAGCGCCGCTCCAGGAAATCCTCGCGGAATTGGGTGCTCCAGCCCGCACGCCCTTGGTGGAGGTCCCGCACCAGAATCGCCATGCCGAAGGCCCCTACCACGTCATGGTAGGGAGGCACTGTCACCGGCAGGCCCAGCTGCCGTTCGAAGGCCGCCCGCATGCCCGCGTTGCCGGCCACGCCTCCCTGGAAAATCACGGGAGGCCGCAGCGGAGTGGCCGCCGCCACGTTGGTGAGGTAGTTGTGCACCATGGCGTCGCAGATGCCTGCCAGCCGGTCCGGCAGGGGCACCCCTTTTTGGGTGAGGTGGCGGAAATCGCGCTTGGAGAATACCGTGCAGGTGGCGTCAATGCGCGCAGGATGGACGGCCTGGAGCGCCAGAGCCCCGAAATCCGCGATGGGGATCCCGGCGTCGTCGGCGATCTGGACCAGAAATTCTCCCGTGCCCGCCGAACAGATGGAATTCATGTTGAAATAGGCCGGCACGCCTCGCTCGTCGAAGACGATAATTTTGGCATCCTGCCCGCCGATTTCGATGACGGTGCCCACATCGTTGAGGACCCTTCCCTGGCTGTCGCGGACCTGGCCTGTGGCCACCAGCTGGTGGATCCCGGCGGCATGGGCGAAGATCTCCGTACGGCTCACGTCTCCGCCGATGATGTGGCGGTTCAGCTCGCGGCCGCTTCCGGTGGTGCCCACGCCGGCGATGGCCGCCTGCGGCGGGAGGGAAGCCTGGAAACGCCCGAAGGCAGCCTTCAACGCGTCGGTGGGCGTGGGGAAATCCGCGATACGGACATATTGGGGCTGGCCGACAATCCGCCCCTCCTCATCCACGCCGACGACGTTGACGCTGGCGGACCCTACGTCCACTCCGACAAAGACTTGTCCACCTGCTTGCGCCGGAACTTCGACCACAGATGCACGGAGTTCCGTATCAGCCATGCCAAGCGTTCGCTCTCCTTGTGGCACGGGTATCCTTTGCGGAATATGTCCAAATTGGCTTGGCTTATACGCTGGGGCGGGTTAACATTTTTGTAACGAAGTGAACATCCCCTCAATACCGGGCGGAGTTTGGAGGAGTATTCGCTTGCCGTCCCCCAGTTCCTGCCAGTCGCCAGAGAATAAGTGCCGCCGGCGGAGGTCTGAATGGGTGTGGCATCGATGGTGTGGCATCGATGGGCCGGGGACCCGGGCGCACAGCGCGTGGACTCCGGCAGGGCATTGGGCGGAAACGGCCGGCTGCGCCCGCAGGCCGGCATGGAGGAGAGGCGGATGGCTTCTTTTAGGCATGGGCAATGGGTTCTGGTCATGGGCTGGGTAGGGGTGCTGTGCTGGGCTGTGGGCATCGCCGTGCTGGGCGCCGCCGGCGCGCAGGCCCAGGATGGGCAGGTGCAAGGTTTCGACAGCCCCGGGGTGCAGGCCCAGGGGATCGGGGTGGTGCCTGCCGCCCAATGGGAGGAAGACTTGGGGCGCCGGCTTTTCCCGCTGGGGCTGCAGCGGGGGGAGGGCGCCGTGGCCGCGCCAGCGCCCTGGGGTTGGCGGGTGCAGGCGGTTTTTGGCCGGCTGGTCCAGGTGAGCAAGGAGATGCGGGATTATCCGTACCGCCTCACCGTGACCCGCAGCCGGGTTCCGGACGCCTGGAGCTATCCGGGAGGGCCTGTGTTCATTACCGCCGGAGCCCTGGCGCCCCTGCGCAGTGACGACGAGCTGGCCGGAATCCTGGCCCACGAGCTGGCGCACCTGGTTTTGCGGCACGCAGTGGCGTCATTGACGCCCGCAGGCCTTCAGATCGCCATGGATGTGGCGGCCGGGAAGCTGCCGCCCGAACCCGGCGTTCTGGGAAAAGCCGGCATCCCCCTGCTGGCGCAGTCTTTCTCCCGGGAAGAGGAGGCTCAGGCCGATGACCTGGCCCGGCGGATCATGGCCCAGGCGGGCTTCGACCCGGACGGCCTGACCCTGGCGCAGAGGCGCATCGCCGCCGTCGCGACCCGGGCGGGGTATTTCCGAACCCATCCCCATCCCGGCATCGTTTCCTACGGCGAACTTTCTTCCGGCGGATCTGGAATCATCATCACGCCTACGCCGCCGGAGCCTGCCCCTCCGCCTCCGCCGTTACCCCCTCCTCCCGTGCCGCAGCCGCCTCCGGCACCTCCTGCGCCGCTCCTTTGGGATTCTGCGGATGGAATGCTGGAGTTGGTGCTGGGGCAGTGGCCTCTGACCAGTGCGGCAGGGCAGAGAAGGCTGTACTACAGGGAGGACTACCTGGGCGAGACGAACAACTACGAGTTGAACGTGCAGCAGGAGGAGATCTCCGGTGCAACCCCGTGGGGCATGCGCTTCGCTCTGGGCCGCTCGCCGGGCTGGCGTTTTTCCCTGGCCGGAGGCTGGCTTTCTGGCGGCCAGGTCCTGCAGGCTGGGGAAGGTTGGTCCGCCTGGCTGGAGGCTGATTGCCTCCTCCTGGCCGCGCCCGGACCCGCCCGGCCGGACCCGTCCCACCCGTCCCCCGGCCAGCAGGCAGCGGCCGGCCTTGGGCGGCATACCGGCACGGAGCTCGGATTCGGGCTGGGCCTGGCCTGGGCCTTCAGTGGCGGCCAGGTGGGCAGAGTCCAGTCCCCGCCGGGGTCCAGCACTTCCTTTCTATGGGTGGACGGCCACCGCCTCAACGACGGGACGCCCATTTCCTACCATGATATACGTTGGGCTGGCGGGCCCGTGGTGACGCTGAACCTGCCTGGACGGGGGTTCGGCATCAGCACCCGGGTGGGATACTTGTTCAGCCTGGGCGGCAGCCAGACGTTCAGCGCCCGGGATGACTACGGCGAAGACGTGAGCATTCCCTACCAGGAGGCTTCTCCCGGTCCGGGGGCGCCACGGCTGGGAGGGTGGCAGGCGGAAGCCGCCTTCGGGATTCACTGGTAGAGGCCCGCCGCCGGAAGCCCCGGCGCCTTTTGCGGCCCGATGCCCGGAGCTTCCGGCGCTTGAGAGGGAGCCTGCACGCGCTCCGCCGGCGTCAGAACAGGTGGAAGAGCTTCATCGCCACAAAAGCCAGGAGCCAGCCGAAGTTTTTGGTGAAGCCCAGCACTTTCCCCAGCAGGGAGGAGAAGAGGTTTTCTCCGGCAATCCCGTTCTGGCCCGTCTGTGGCGGCGGGGCGGCTGCGGCACCGCTGCCGGACGGTGCACCTTGGGGCGGGGCTGCCACGGCAGTACCGCCAGAGGCGCTGGGGCCGCTGTTGGGGTTCCCGCCGGCAGGGCTTCCCCCTGTGGCCGCAGATCCCGCCGCATTCCCCGTGGCACCTGGGGTGCCTGAGCCGGAGGGGCTGCCCGACGTGGCGCCGTTGGCGCCGGTGGATGTCCCGGCGCTTGGAGCTGCCGGTTGGCTTTGGCCTTTATCCGTGCTGCCATTGAGGCGCGCCTTGGCTGCGTCGGTCCAACGCTTCAGCCAGGCATCCAGGCTGCTGAGGGGGTTATCCTGCTTCAGAGAGGACGAGCCGCTCTGGAGAGAGGACGAGCTGCTCTGGGCCGCCCCGGCTCCGGCTTCCGCGGCAGGGCTGAGTGGGCCGGAGGCAGAAGTGGAGCCACCCTGGCCCGCAGGTTGAGGTTGATCTGTGGGCTGAGGTTGGGGTGGATTTGTGGGCTGAGCCTGGGCTGGCGGCTGGGGCGCCGAGGGCTGCCCGGGTGCGTCCTGAGACCCGCCTTGGGGCCCAGCCTGAGGGGAGCTGAGGGCAGGGGCAGGGGCAGGCGCGGAGCTGTCGGCTGTCCCGGCTGCAGGACCCGTTGCGGTCCCTGCCGCAGAGCTGTTTGCTTCGTTGTTTGAAGTCCCGGTGCTGTTCGCAGGAAGCTTCAGGATCTGCCCGGCATATACTGTTCCGTTCACCGGCATTCCGTTCAGGCCCGCCAGGGTTTCCACCGTGGTCCCATGGGCTATGGCGATGGTGTACAGGGTGTCCCCCGGTTGCACCGTGTAGAGGAACACTTCTTGCGCATCCACCGCAGCGCCGGCGGCACCTGGGGCGGCTTGCGCCTGAGCCTGTGCCGGCTCAGCGGCAGAGACCTGCGTTGCCGGACCTGCGGTGGCTGCAGCAACCATGAGGATGGCCATCCCGGCCGCCAGATAGAGCAGATGTGTTCGCGATGTGTTCGACAAACTGCGCACACCATGGACCTCCCCGAAGGTTGTGGACTGTGCGGGGACAAGCGGAGGGCCTGTCCGTGCATCAGACCTGCCTTGACTCTACCATAGTCCGCCGCTGCGGGGCACGGACAATATTCAACAGGCCTGTGTACCTGTGGCAAGGCCTGTGTCCCGGTGGCAGTGTTGCCTGGCTGCTGGAAGGCGGGCAGATCCTGGCAGGGCAGGGGCCCGGACGGGGCCGCCGGGCTGGCCCGCCCAGGCTGTCCCACCCCGATGCGGGATCAGAGTGCCGGGCTGGTTGCCGGCCAGGAGGAAACCGGAAGCGGACGGCGTATTCTCCCTGAAAACGGGGTATATGTTCTTTCTTGTAGGGCAGATGGACTATTTCACTACCCTGCAAGGTATCCTACCGCGTCGGCGGCGCTCCTGCGGCCCGCGGAGGCCGCCGCGACGGAGGTGCCTTGCGAGGAGGGCTGTGGATGGAAGGAGTATCGTCTCTGATCGCGTTCGGTGCCGGGCTGGCGTCGTTCCTTTCCCCCTGTGTCCTGCCCCTGGTTCCCACGTATCTGACCTATCTGACCGGGGCCAGCCTGCGGGAACTGACGGACACCCGGGAGGTGGCGCAGCTTCGCCGGCAGGTGCTGGCCAACGCCTTGACTTTTGTGGCCGGATTCGCCCTCATTTTCGTGCTCCTGGGATTGTCGGCGTCCGCCATCGGCAGGCTGATGCTAACCTACCAGGTCCTGCTTCGCAAGCTGGGGGCTGCGGTCATCATCGTGTTCGGCCTGCTGGTCATGGGCGTCTTCAAGTTGCCATTTCTGGAGCAGGAGCGGCGGCTGCAGGTGAAGATCCGCACGCCGGGCCCTTTGAACTCACTGCTCATCGGCATGGCGCTCTCTGTGGGCTGGACCCCCTGCACCGGTCCGATCCTGTACTCGATTCTCATGCTGGCTGCCAACCAGGCCCACGTTTGGCAGGCCGCGTGGCTTTTGGCAGTGTATTCCCTGGGGATGGGCCTTCCGTTCCTGGCAGCGGGGCTGGCCGTGGGCTGGTTCCTGAAATTCACGCGGCAGATCCGGCCGTACCAGCCGGCCATCTATTTCGCCGCCGGCCTGCTCCTGGTCATCGTAGGTGTGTTGTTGTGGACCAACACCTTTGCCCGGCTTTCCGCCTTTGCCCCGGCACTCGGCTGAGGCCGGCCGCAAATGGCAGCAGGTCACAGGAGGTAAGGCGCGGTGCGGGACAAAACCTACTTTGTGAGGCAAGATAGCGGAGGGGTGCGGCGAGACAGCGGAAGGGTCAGGGTGGGCCCTTGGGCGAACCGGTCACGCGGAGCGATGATGGAGCGATAGACAGAACGTTGAAGAGCAGGAGGGATCGAATGCTGGATACAAAAGGACATGGGAGCAGCCCTGCCCGGGGTTCCGTAAAGCGCCGCAAGGGGCCTTGGACCGGCCGGCAGTGGCTGTGGTTGGCGGTTTTGGCCGTGGCGGTGGCTGCGGTGGCGGCGTACGGCTGGCAGCGGAGCCTGGTCCAGGCGGAGGAGCGGCCCCAGGTCGGCTATACGGCTCCGGATTTCACCCTGACGGACTGGAAGGGGAAATCCTGGCGCCTGTCCAGTTTACGCGGGAAGCCTGTTTTCCTGAACTTCTGGGCCACCTGGTGCCCGCCGTGCCAGGCGGAGATGCCGGACATCGAAGCCCTGCACCGGCGCTATGGGAAGGATGTGGTGATCCTGGGGGTGAACCTCACCACCTCTGAAACCAGCCCCCAGTCGGTGGCGAAATTCCTCGCCGCCCACGGCTATACTTTCCCGGTGGTCCTGGATAAAACAGGCTCTGTGGCGCAAAAATACCTGGTACGGTTCATCCCTACCAGCTTCTTTATCGACCGCAAAGGCATCATCCGGGCCATGGCCGTGGGAGCCATGGATCAGGCCACGATGCTGGCGAATTTGAAGAACGCCATGTGATTCCGGCCTGCCGGCTGCAGGAGCGGGCAGGCTGGCAGCGAATAGATGGACAGAATGCTGTGAGGACGGCTTCATCCCTGCCGCGCGGCGGGGATGAAGCCGATTGTGTGTCCATCGGGTGGTGCCCATGCAGGGAGTGGACGCCCTGTCCCGGGCCCTGCGCAGCGCAGACGGCCGGAGTTACGGGGCGTATAAGCAGATCGAGGGGGCCTACGAAGGGCGGCTGGGGGGGCTGGCATACCAGCTTTTCGTGGACCACGTCCAGCCGGATCCCTATGCCCCACCTTCCCGCATACGGCTGCGGGTGCCCCAGACCTATGCCGGCTTTCCCAGGAACCTGTATAACAACCGCGACCGCCGCGTGGCCCTGGAAGATTTTGTCCTCAGGCAGTTGGCCAGCCTGGCGGGGGAAGGCCTGTCCGTAGACCGGCCAGGCCAGGAAGTGCTGGAACAAACTGCCGTCGCCATCACGGACCAGTTTGTGGAGGCCCGCCTCTGGGCGGATCTGCCGGCCCGGGGCCGCACGGTTTTGGGGCGCCAGGCAGAGGCCTTGCTGCTGCAGGCGCTGCCGGCTCTGGCGGAGAGGGCGCTGTGCTTTGCCAGCCTGGACTCCCGCGCCGTCCGGCGGCACGTGGAGACCGTGGAGGAGGCGGCCATTCTGCGCCGCCGGCTGCCAGAACTGGGCCTGGTGGCGTTTCTGGCAGAGGGCAGCATCCTTCCCCGGCGTAGCGGGGTGGATGACCGGCCCCTGCCTGCCGGCCAGGCGGTCCCCCTGCAGGTTCCCCCCTCCCTGGCGGTGGAGGTGGAACTGCCCTACAGCGGGCGCTGCCGGGGTCTGGGGATTCCCAGAGGCGTCACGCTCATCGTAGGCGGTGGATATCACGGCAAATCCACCCTTTTGGCCGCTGTGGAGAGCGGGGTGTACAATCATGTACCCGGCGACGGCCGGGAGCGGGTCGTCACAGACGCCGGAGCCGTCAAAGTCCGGGCGGAGGACGGCCGTTCCATCTGCGGTGTAGATATCAGCCCTTTCATCGCCAATCTGCCCTTCGGCGCCGACACCCGCCGGTTTTCCACAGCCAACGCCAGCGGCTCCACCTCCCAGGCGGCCAGCATCATGGAAGCCCTGGAAGCCGGGGCCACAGCCCTCTTGTTGGACGAGGACACCTCGGCCACCAATTTTCTCATCCGCGACCGGCGCATGCAAAGCCTGGTGGCCAAAGAGCATGAGCCCATCACCCCGTTCATCGACCAGGTGCGCCGGCTGGCCCAGGAAGGGGTCTCCACCGTGCTGGTGCTGGGGGGATCCGGCGACTATCTGGATGTGGCCGATACGGTGTTGATGATGGACACCTACAGGCCCGTGGATGCCACCCAGCAGGCGCGGCAGGTGGCTGCCAGGTTCCCCACCGGGCGGCAAAGCGAAGGCTGCCCGCTGCCTGTCCGGCCCCGCAGTCGTTGTCCGCTGCCGGAAAGCTTTGATCCCCACCGCGGTAGCCGCCCGGTGAAGATCAGTACCCGCGGGCAGCGGCAGATCGTCTTTGGCTCCACGACCCTGGATCTGGGCGCCGTGGAGCAGATTGTTCATCCGTCCCAGACCCGTTGCCTGGCAGACAGCCTATACTATTTGGTCCGGCGCTACGCCGACGGGCGCACTCCGCTGGGCCGCATCCTGGACCGGGTGGAGGAGGAATGGGACCGGCAGGGCCTGGAGGCCTCCGGCCCCTTCATTCGGGGCGATTACGCCCGGCCGCGCCGCCTGGAACTGGCCGCCGCCATCAACCGGCTGCGCACTCTCCGGGTAGCGGACCGCGACTCGTAAGGAGGACAACCCGACATGAACGGCAGGGAAGAGAACCATTCCACGGGTTTTCCGGCAAGCGTGCCGCCATGCACGCCCAACTCCGCCGGCGAGGTCCCGGGGGGGCCAGGCTGGGAGGCCTTGATCCTTGCTGCCGGCGAGGGAACCCGCATGAAGTCGGCGGTGCCGAAGGTGCTGCATCCCCTGGCGGGCAGGCCCCTGCTCTGGCACGTGTTGCAGGCTGTGTGGCAGGCCGGCGCCCGCCGGGCCACGGTGGTGGTGGGCCATGAGAAGGAGCGGGTGATTCAATGGCTGGAGAGCCTGGGCGACAATCGTCTACGCTGGGTGGAGCAGGACTTCGCCCGGGGCCGGGGCACAGCCCAGGCGGCTTGGCAGGCTTTGCAGCAGATGGAGGCTGCGCAGGCAGGCTCTGGGCCGGCCTTGAGCCCCCGCCTGGTGGTGCTCTACGGGGATACGCCCCTGCTGGACGGGGAGACCCTGCGGGCCCTGGTGGATCTGCAGGAGCGTAGGCAGGCGGCTGCTGTCTTGTTGACCGCCGTGCTGGAGGACCCCACCGGCTACGGACGGGTTTTGCGCAAAGGCCCGGCAGGGGATCTGGAGCGCATCGTGGAGGAGCGCGATGCCACGCCGCAGGAAAAACGGGTGCGCGAAATCAACGCGGGCATTTACTGCTTCCGCAGCGCTGATCTACGCGCCGTTCTTCCGCAGGTGAAGGCGGAAAACGCCCAGGCGGAATATTACCTTCCCGACGTCCTGCCCCTGCTCTTGGCCCAGGGGAAAACCGTGGCGGTCCTTCCGGTGGACGAACCCTGGCGGGTCACCGGCGTCAATTCCCGCGCGGACCTGGCCGCCGCCGCCGCTCTCCTTTACCGCCGGGAAGCCCGGCGCCTCATGGCCGCCGGCGTGACTGTGGTGGATCCCGCCAGCACCTATGTGGAGCCCGGCGTGGAGGTGGGCCCGGACACCGTCCTCTGGCCCAATACGTACCTGTGTGGGCAGACGCGCATCGGCGCAGAATGCCAGGTCGGGCCGTCCGTCCATTTCACCAACGTCACCGTGGGCGATCAGGTGCACGTGCGTTTCACCGTGGCCGAGGAGGCCCGCATCGGCAACGCAGTCCATATCGGCCCCTTCGCCTATCTGCGGCCGGGCACGGTGGTGGAGGATCGGGCCAAGATCGGCGATTTTGTGGAAATCAAGAATTCCCATATCGGCGCCGGCAGCAAGGTGCCGCACCTGACCTATATCGGGGACACGGACATGGGCGCCGGGGTCAACATCGGTGCCGGCAGCATCACCTGCAACTACGACGGGTTCCGCAAGCACCGGACCTTCATCGGCGATGGGGCCTTCATCGGTGCCAACAACAACCTGGTGGCCCCCGTCCGGGTCGAGGCCGGGGCATACACGGCCACAGGCTCCACAATCACCACGGATGTGCCGGCAGACAGCCTGGCTGTGGCCCGGGCCCGCCAGCGCAACATCGAGGGGTGGGCCGCCCGCCGCAGGGAGAAGCACCGCCTGGAGGAGGAGCAGGCTGGACAGCGCGGTGCGGTGGGGTCCCAAAAGCCCGGTGAAGAGTAGAGCCGTGCCCGGCATCCGGCATGAGGCCCGGCGGCGCCCCGGCGCCTCCGCCGGGACGCTTCCCAGGCCGCTCCGGTCATGATATAATTTTCCGCGACATACTCAAAGGAGGTGGCGGTGCAGGGCGAATCCCGGCTTGTTTTGTCATGCCCGGGGCGCGCTCGCCGCACAAACATGAGCCAGGCAATGCTCGATCTGTCAGCCCAGACCCGCCGGAGTACCGGCAAGGGGACGGCCAATCAGCTGCGCCGCCGGGGCCTTTTGCCGGCGGTGGTATACGGCAAGGACCACCCGGCTCAGCCTGTCGCCGTCGGGATCCGGGACATGCAGGCGATTCTGCGCCGTGCCCACGGGGCCCATCTGATCAGCCTCAAGGTGGATGGCGCATCCTATCCTGTGCTGCTTAAGGAAGTGCAGCGGCACCCGGTCAGCAGGCAACTGCTCCATGTGGATTTTCAGGCCGTGGATCTGACCCGAAAGGTGACCGCCCACGTGCCTGTGGTGTTAGTGGGCGAATCCAGGCGGCAGGCGGACGGCGGTGTGATCCAGGCCGGGCTTCACCAGGTGGAGGTCCGCTGCTTGCCTACGGAGCTTCCCGACGCCATCGAGGTGGATGTCTCCGGGCTGAAAATGGGCGGATCTCTGACTGTGGGGGACCTTCAGGTTCCGGAAGGCGTGGAGATCCTGACCCCTGCCGAAGATGTGGTGGTGGCGGTCATCAACCCGGCCCGCGTCACAGCGGCTGAACAGAAAGAGGAAGAAGCTGCTGCTCCGGCTGCGGCAGAGGGTGAGGCCGCGGCGGAAGGCGCGGAGGGCGCCAAGTCCGAAGGAGCCAAGGAAGAGAAGGCTGCTGCCAAAGCGTGAGAAGGCCGCCTGAAAAAACGTGAACCAAATGCTGGTGGTGGGCCTGGGGAACCCAGGCACACAGTATGAGTTGACCCGCCACAACATGGGGTTTCAGACGCTGGATGTCCTGGCGCGGCGCTGGCAGGTGTCCTGGAGAAAATCGCCGTGCCCGGCCTTGTTGGCCAAGGCCCAGGTCGCAGACAAAGAGGTTCTGCTGGCAAAGCCTCAGACGTATATGAATGCCAGCGGAGAGGCTGTGGCATGCCTATTTGCGCGCCTCGGCTTGGGGGCTGCCGAGCTTGTGGTGGTCTACGACGACCTGGACCTTCCCCCCGGGATGCTGCGGGTGCGCCAGCGCGGCAGCGCCGGCGGACATCGCGGCATGCTGTCGGTGATCCAGGCCGCAGGCACCCAGGAGATCGCCCGGGTCCGCATCGGGATCGGACGCCCGGCACCGCATCTGGACGCCCGCGCGTACGTGCTGCTGCCGCTGACGCGCGAGGAGATCCTGGCCTTCCGCCCGGTGTGGGAAAGAGCCGCAGACGCCGTGGAGTGTATTCTGGCGGAAGGTGTGGCGGAGGCGATGAACCGTTACAATGCCGGTTAAACAGTCCCCCGTTTCGCCCGCGGCGCCCGCGGCGCCGTCGGCGAAGGTTCCCGTTCCCGGTGCGCAGCCTGTGACGGCGCCGGCCGGGACGCCCCCTCCGGCGCCGCCCCTGGGGCCGTTGGCCCGCTTCCTGGCCCAGAGGCCGGAGTTGCAGAGTGCCATCCGGCCGGACGGTGCGTTCGGGCATGTGCTGGTCACAGGCGTGGGCGGATCAGCCAAGGCCGCCGTGGCGGCCGCAGCCTGTTTGTTACAACACCCGCCCCGCTCCTGCATCCTGGTGGCAGAGAATGCCTATGATGGCGAACAGATGTTCTCTGATCTCTCCCAGTTTTTGCCCGGCCAGCAGGTGTTGTTTTTTGCGCCTGCAGAGCTGTGGCCCCACGAGGAGATGGTGGAGAGCATCGATCTCTCTTCCCAGCGCCTGGAGGTGCTGGCCAGGCTGGCAGCCAGTGAGGCCGTGGTGGTGGTGGCGCCGGTGGAGGCACTTCTGCGGCGGGTGCCGGCGCCGCGGCGCTTTACGGCCCACGCGGTGCGCCTGGCGCCGGGCCAGGCGGTGGACCGGGAAGAGTTGGCCAACCGGCTGGTGGCCATGGGATACCGGCGCAGTGACCTGGTGGAAGCCCGCGGGCAGTTTCGCCTGCAGGGGGAGATTTTCGACGTCTTCGTTCCCTGGCACGATTATCCGGCCCGGGTGGAGTTTTTCGATGAGGAAATCGACCGCCTGAGCTATTTTGATCCGGATTCCCAGCGCTCCCTGGGCGGGCTGCCGGAGATCACCGTTTATCCGGCCCAAGAGTTTGTGGCCACCCCGGGCGAACTGCGGCAGTCTGCGCCGGTGGTGGAGAGGCTGCTCCAGGAGGCGGCGGAGCGGCTGCGGCGGGCTGGCAACGGCCGCGAGGCTGCGCGCCTTTTGGAGAAGGGCCGCGAGCACACGGGGTTCCTGGCGGAAGGAGCCGCTTTTCCCGGCGTCGCCCAGTATCTGCCGCAGATTGTACAAACCGCCGGCGAGGACCTGGCCACGCTGTTCGATTATGCTCCCCAGGCCCTGGTGATCCTGGACGAGGCCGCCCGGCTGCGGGAAGCCGCCCGGCGCCAGGCACAGGAGATTGGCCAGGAGTATAGCCGCCTGCTGGAAAAAGGCCAGGTCTTGCCGGAAGGGCAGGAGAACTTCGCCTCCTGGGAGCGGCTGTTGGATGCCATGCGGGCCCATCCTGCCCTTTCCCTGAGCCTGCTGCCCAAACGCCTGCCCGGCTGGCCTCCTCAGCGGCAGGTGGATCTGGGCGGCAAAGCCCTGGATCTGTACCATGGCCGTGTGGAACGGCTGGCCATCGATTTATCCCGGCGCCGCCGGCAGGATACCCGCATTGTGCTGGCCCTTTCGGACCGCGAGCGCTGCCGCCGCATGCAAAGCCTCCTGCTGGACCACGGACTGGAGGCTGCCCTGGCCACTGGCGGTGGAGGCGGCCTGGACAGATTGCCGGACGCCGGCGCCATGGTGCTGGCGGCTGCGCCTTTGAGCAGTGGCTTCGATCTACCGGAAGCCGGGCTTCTGGTCTTGACCGATTACGAGGTCTACGGCCGGGAACGCCGCCGGCGCCGGGCTTACAAGACCCTGGACAAAGCCGGCCGCATCGCCAGCTTTAACGATCTGCACCTGGGCGACTACGTGGTGCACGTGAACCACGGCATCGGCCAGTACCGGGGCACCGAGACCCTGGAAATCGACGGGGTCCACCGCGACTATCTGGTGGTGGAATACGCCGGCGGCGACCGCCTCTACGTGCCCACCGACCAGATCGATCTGCTGCAGAAGTATGTGGGCGTGGAGGGGATCCCGCCGCGCCTGCACAAGCTGGGCGGCAGCGAATGGAGCCGGGTCAAGGCCCGCGTCAAGGAATCCCTGCAGGATATGGCGGAGAAGCTGCTCAAGTTGTACGCCCAGCGTGAACATCTGCCGGGCCACGCCTTCGGGCCGGATACCCCTTGGCAGCGGGAATTCGAGGAATCCTTCCCCTACCCGGAGACCCCGGACCAGCTGCGGGCCGTGGAGGAGATCAAGCGCGACATGGAAGCTCCCCGCCCCATGGACCGGCTGCTGTGCGGAGATGTGGGCTACGGCAAGACGGAGGTGGCGCTGCGGGCGGCCTTCAAAGCGGTCATGGACGGCAAGCAGGTGGCCATGCTGGTGCCCACCACCCTCCTGGCCCAGCAGCACTACAACACTTTCCGCGAGCGCCTGGAGGGCTTTCCCGTCACCGTCGGAGTGCTGTCGCGCTTCCAGACCGCCCGGGAGATGGCGGAGATCAAGGAAAAGCTGGCCACCGGTTCGTTGGATATCGTCATCGGCACCCACCGTCTGCTGCAGAAGGATGTCCAGTTCAAGAATCTGGGCCTGGTGATCATCGACGAGGAGCAGCGTTTCGGCGTGGCCCAGAAAGAGCGGCTGAAAGAGCTGCGCACCAGTGTGGACGTGTTGACCCTGACGGCCACCCCCATCCCCCGGACGTTGCACATGTCCCTGGTGCAGGTGCGCGACATGAGTGTCATCGAGACCCCGCCGGAGGACCGCTTCCCTGTGCGCACCTACGTGCTGGAGTACGACCCGGAGGTGATCCGGGCCGCCCTGCAGCGCGAGCTGGGGCGCCACGGCCAGGTGTATTTCGTCTACAACCAGGTGCGCGACATCGACCGCATGGCAGGCGAAGTGCAGCGGCTGGTTCCCGGCGCCCGCGTCGGCGTGGCCCACGGGCAGATGGACGAAAATGAGCTGGAAGAGGTGATGATGCGCTTCTACCAGGGGGAGCTGGATATCCTGGTCTGCAGCACCATCATCGAGTCCGGGCTGGATATCCCCAACGTGAATACCCTGGTGGTCTACGATGCCGACCGTCTGGGCCTGGCCCAGCTCTACCAGTTGCGCGGCCGCGTGGGCCGCTCCAACCGGGTGGCGTACGCCTATTTCACCTACCGCAAGGAAAAGGTCCTGCAGGAGGAGGCGGAGCGCAGATTGCAGGCCATCCAGGAGTTCACGGAGCTGGGGTCGGGTTTCAAGGTCGCCATGCGGGATCTGGAGATCCGGGGTGCCGGCAACATCCTGGGGCCACAGCAACACGGCTTCATCGCCGCCGTGGGCTTTGAGCTCTATACCCGCCTGTTGCGGGATGCGGTGGCCGCCCTGCGCGGGGAGAGCAAACCCACCTTGCCGCCGCCGGCGCTGGATCTGAACGTGGAGGCCTATCTGCCGGAGGAATACATCCGCGACGGCCGGCAAAAGGTGGAGATGTACAAGAAGATCGCCGCCGCCGAGGAGCCGGGGCAGATTGACGAGATCGAGGACGAGATGCTGGACCGCTTCGGCGACTTGCCGCCTGCGGCCGCCAACCTGCTGACCGTGGCCCGGGCCAAACTGGCCGGCAGGCGCCTGGGCGTGGCCCAGGTCGGCCAGGAAGGCGAGACGCTGGTCATCCGCTTCCATCCCGGTGTCCAGCTGCACCCGCAGGCCCTGGCAGAGGCCATTTCCCGCTCCAAAGGGCAGCTCACCGTATACGCAGGAGAAGCGCCCGTTCTGCGCATTCTTCCGCCCAAGGGGCGCGGGCGCGGTGCCACCACAGGAATGCCCACGACAGGAGTGCCCACAGCCCCGGCTGCGGCGCGGAAGGCCCCGCCTGTACCTCAGCAGGCGCTGGCTGTGCTGGAGACGGTTTTCCGGATCCTGGATGCCGCAGGAAAGGAGCCCCAGGCCCGGCTGTCCCAGGGCGCCGTTGAATAAGACTGCTCGCGGCGTTAATATACTATCTACTGAGCCGGACTCTTCCGGTGGGGGACCTGTCTCACTGAGGAGGCGCTGCCGATGAAGGCAACAGGGATCGTGCGCCGCATTGACGACCTTGGGCGCGTGGTGATCCCGAAGGAGATACGCCGGACCCTGCGCATTCGCGAAGGGGATCCGTTGGAGATCTTTGTGGACCGCGAGGGCGAGGTGATTCTCAAAAAATATTCCCCCATCGGTGAGCTGGGGGACTTTGCCCAGGAATATGCGGACTCCCTCCATGACGCAACGCGCTTGACGGCCTGCATCACCGACCGGGACATGGTCATCGCCGTAGCCGGGCCCGGCCGAAAGGAGCTCATGAACAAGCCCATTACCGCTTTGGTGGAAAAGGTCATGGACGAACGCAAACCCGTGCTCATGACCAACGCCGCGGAGCACCCCTTCTGTGAGGGAGTGAGCTCCCTGGCGTTCGTGTCGCAGATCATCGCGCCGATCGTCGCCGAGGGGGATCCCATTGGATCGGTGATCATCGCTTCCACGGCCGAGGACGGCACCAAGGTCGGTGAGCTGGAGGCCAAGTTGGCAGAAACGGCTGCGGCGTTCCTGGGCAAGCAGATGGAGCAATAAGGTGGAGCAACCAGAGCCACCGGGACAGCACCAGTGCGGGCCAGGGTAAAAGGCGGCGCAGGGGCGGTATGCGTTCCGGTCCCCGGGCGGACCCTGAAGCGGTGCGAGCGCAGCTGTGGCAAGGGAATGGACAGGCAGGCCGGACGAAGGCGGGCGGTGAAACCGCCTTTTTTCTTTGCCTCTTCATGGTAGAATGAGGAAAACGGAGCGGAAGGAGACAGGATCTTGACGGAAACAGCCACAGGCGGGGCCTCGCGTTCGGCGCGGCCGGCCGGAAATCCGGCGGCGGAGGACGAGGTTTCCCTTACCCCATTGGTGCAGATTATGGCCCGATTGCGCGCACCCGGGGGATGCCCCTGGGACCGCGAACAGACTCATCAGAGCCTAAGGCGGTACTTGTTGGAGGAAACCTACGAGGTCCTGGAAGCCATCGATCGGCGTGATCCCGAAAGCCTGCGGGAAGAGCTGGGGGATCTGCTGCTGCAAGTGGTGTTTCACGCGCAGATTGCCCGGGAACATGGGCAGTTCGACATGAACCAGGTCATTGCCGGGATCTGCGAAAAGCTGCGCCGCCGCCATCCCCACGTGTTCGGCACAGTTCAGGTGAACAGTGCCGAGGATGTGGTACACAATTGGGAAGAAATCAAAAAGAGCGAACATCCTGATGGCCGGCGCACCGGCGCGCTCTCGGGTGTCCCCGCGGCCCTGCCGGCCCTCTTGCGAGCGCAGAAGCTCCAGGAGAAAGCGGCCCAGGTAGGCTTCGACTGGCAGAATGTGGGCGGAGTGCTGGCCAAGGTCCGCGAGGAACTGGCCGAAGTGGAACAGGCTCTGGGTCCGGCGGGCTTGGATGGCCGGCGCCCGCCGCAGGATGCCGCGGCCCGGGCCGCGATCCAGGCGGAGGCAGGAGACCTGCTCTTCGCCGCCGTCAATCTGGCGCGTTTCCTGGATATAGATGCGGAGTCTGCCCTCCGGGAAGCGGCCGGGCGTTTCGAACACCGCTTTTCTTTCATGGAAAAGGAAGCACAACGGCAGGACAAAAGCCTCTCCAGCCTGAGCCCGGAGGAGTGGGACCGGCTGTGGGAGGAGGCCAAGGCGGAGGAGCAGGCGGCGCGTTCCGGTAGGCGGTTCGCGAGCGCAGATTGAGCGATCGCGAACCGCGGCGGCAGGGGTGCGGTGCACCGGGAGGGGGAGGGAGGGGGAAGGGAGGGGGCGCCGGGAGCCCCGCTTTGAATGGGAAAGCCTGGGGACGCCGCCAGCCATGAAAAAGCCGCACCTATTCTTTTGCGCAAGGAGGAAAAATCCCTCTCTGCCGAGAACAGGTGCGGCGTCATCGCTGCGCAATCTGCTGCTCTTCGAGGCCCGGCAAGGGGCCCCTGATGGTACACGCGCGCGGGCCGGAAGCTTGAAATGCGATCTTGGCCGGGTTACTTCTTCCGGGCTGCCACAGCCTCCTTGAGGGCTTTGCCGGCCTTGAAGGCGGGCACCTTGGTGGCCGCGATCTTGATGGGCTGGCGGGTCGCAGGGTTCACGCCGGCCCGGGCCGCGCGGTTGCGGACCTCGAAGGTGCCGAAACCGATGACGGTGACCTTCTCGCCACCCTTGAGTGCGTCTTCGATAGATTGGAACACGGCCTCGACGGCCTCGCCCGCCTGCTTCTTGGACAGTCCTGCGCGCTCCGCGACGCCAGCAATCAAATCCGTTTTGTTCATTTTCCATTCCCTCCCAGTTGGGATTTCTGAGTTGTTATTCGCCCCAGACCGCTCTATTCCTGCATCTTTACCCGGAGTAACAAAAAAAATGTAGGCCCGGCGGCAGTTTTGGGGTTGAACGGCCTGTAGCTGGACTTCTCGCATGTAATATAACCGTATTTGCAGCCCAGGATGCAAAACCCGGCCCAAATTCCCCGCGTGGCCGGGCATCCGGGGGTGCGCCCAGACCTGGGCACAGGCCGGGTCCGGCTTCTGGCGTCTTTCGATGGCGGGAACATCGCGGGTGGTTGGACGCAGGTGCGCTACATATAATTTACGGGATGGCCCAATGTGCCGGAGGCGAAGGCGGGTCGAAGGCGGTGGATTGGCTGGGAAGCAGGGGGACGGCGGGGGCGCCGGCTGCTAAATGATCGTTACATGGTCGGATGAGCGCAAGGGGGGGATTCGTCATGGCAGGAGAGTCGCCCGGCCGTGCCCAGGCTGGGCCCGGGAGCGCCAGAAAGCCCCATCAGTACACTCTGCGCCAGAGGGAAGAGCTGCGCATGGAAGGCGTCACGGACGTACAGAGCTTTGGAGAAAACGAGGTCGTTTTGCAGACGCAACAGGGAGCCCTGGTCGTCAGGGGGTCCAACCTGCATATCGCCCACTTGGACATCGAGAGCGGCAGTCTGGTCATCCAGGGGCTCGTGGACGGCGTGGACTACCTGGGGGAAAGCGCAGGGGAGCGGGGCAAAGGCTGGCTGAAAAAGCTGTTCCGGTAGAGAACGTTATTCCGGCCGAGGGAGCCGCTCCGGCGGGGGAGATCCATGCTCTTTTATCAGATCCGGGGCTTTCTCCTCGTCGTCCTGGCGGGGATCACACTGGGCCTGCTCTTTGACGTGTATCGCCTGATGCGGGGAGTGGCCCGGCCAGGGCGCTGGGGCACGCTTGCAGGGGACCTGGGTTACTGGCTGGTTTCCGGCGCAGTCACGGCAGTTTTTCTGTGGCAGGCCAGTTGGGGCGAGCTGCGCCTGCACAGCCTTCTTGGCCTGGCGTTGGGCGCAGGTCTCTATCTTCTTTTTCTCAGCAGGCCGGTGCTACGCGTCAGCCTTGTGTTGCTATGGATGCTGGCGGCGCTCTGGCGGGGCAGCCAGGCCGCAGCCGGAAGGGTTTGCTTGGGCGTGGCGGGGGCCTGGCATTGGTCGCACCACGTACTGGTGGCGCCGGCACGATATGCGGCCCGGAGAGTGCGACACGTCTGGCAGGAAATCGGCTCCCGGGGTCGAAGTCAATAACGTCATCGATTTGTACTCCTTTTGTACCTAAAGCAGGAATTGTGCGGCCAGGCCGGCCATCCTGACCCTGCTGAACCGGGGCTGCCGGGCAGGCCGGCGAGCGCTTCGCCCCGCTTTCGGGCAACGCTTGCGGCCAGGGCGGCGGTCCGGTGGGAAAGGCTGAGGAGCGGGCGCTGTGCAAATCGAAATACGGGGGCTGGAGCGCCTCAGCCTGCGCGAGCGGCAGGCCGTTTATCTAAAGGAAACAGGCCACAGTACGGCCGCCATTGCGGCTCAGCTGGGCATTGGACAAGCCACCGTTGCGAAACTGTTGGCGCGGGCCCGCGCCAAGGGATATGAAATCGTCTTTGTGCTGCCCGCGGAGGCCATGGGAATTCCCGAAGTTGGAACTGGGGGCGACCCGGGGGATCCGGGCGAGCTGCGCGAGCCGGAGGAACCAGATCCGCCGCGCCAGCCGCGCCGGTTGGACGAGCCGTCTAGGCCGGATGAAAAGTGAACCGCCGGGGAGGACGCCGAGACGGGGTGGCGTTGGACATAAATACCATGGAGGGGGTAGAAAGGTGTGCTCGGGGAACGCGGGGGCCAGACCAGCCGGACCATCGGGGGCGACAAAGGCGGACAGCCGCAGCTGTCCACCATCCGGGTGCTTCTGGTGCTGGGAGCCTTTATCTTCGTTGTGCAAACCGGGTACGGTTTGGTGGCCGGCGCCATACAATGGATTGACGTCAATCGCGAGCTGAACGCCGTACGGCAGGAACGGCTCGCACTGCAAGCCGCCAACCGGCAGCTGGAGCAGCAGATTGCTTACCGCAAGACGGACCAATACGTAGAGGAGCAGGCCCGCAGCCTGGGCATGGTGCGACCCGGAGAGATCCCGGTGCGGGTAGTCCGTCCCGGGCAGGCGCAGGGGGCTCCGGACGTCGTGCGCAGGCAAAAGCAGCGTCCCGTGGACCAGCTGTACTAGGGCGGCTCCGGGCGGTAAGCACCGGGCAACGCGGGCCATCCGGACATGCGTTGACAATGCTGTGTACACGGGGCTATAATTACTGGCGTACGGGGCCTTTTTGGGCAGACCCCAATTCCAGGAAGGGGAGACCTGTTTCTCGTATGCCTCTCGAAGTAGGCAGCATTGTTGAAGGTCGCGTCACCGGTATCACCCATTTTGGCGCCTTTGTGGAACTTCCAGATGGTGCCGGGACCGGCCTGGTCCACATCTCAGAAGTGGCCGACGCCTATGTGCGCGACATCAACGACTATCTGAAGCAGAACGACACCGTGCGGGTGAAGGTCATTTCCATCGAGAACGGGAAGATTGGCCTTTCTATTCGGCAGGCAAACGGGAGCGGACGGCGCCGGGACCGGGCGAGCTGGCAGGCGTTCGAGGACAAACTGGCGCGGTTCATCAAAGAAAGCGATGAGCGCCAAACGGAACTGCGCCGGGCGGTGGACGCCAAGCGCGGAGGGCGCGGCGGCAGGGGCTGAGGCCACAAAGTCTGGATTGGGGCAAACCAGGTCTGATGTGGACCTGATGGCGGGTCTCCCGGTCGAGGTGCGCAAGCGCCGCTTTCCTGGAGCCTTCTGTGGGGGTCGCGTCCCAGGGCGGCTTCGGATCCTTGGGGTGCGTGCTCTGGGTCCCGAAGTTGATCCCGGAATCTGGAGGCCGCCTCTGAAGACTGCCGCCGGATGTCGCGAATCAGACGGCGCGGGGTCTCCCAGGGCTGGAGCGAGGTCTCCCAGGGTTGACACGAAAGGCCGGAGTGGTATAATATCGTTTGCGGTCGCGAGGCCGTGATGCTGGACTGACCGAGACGACGCGGGGTAGAGCAGCTGGTAGCTCGTCGGGCTCATAACCCGGAGGTCGTAGGTTCAAATCCTACCCCCGCAACCAGAGAACGGGAGCTGGAGGTTTGTCTCCGGCTCCCGTACACTCAAGCGTCCCGGCGGCGTAGCTCAGTTGGTCAGAGCATGCGGTTCATACCCGCAGTGTCGTTGGTTCGAATCCAACCGCCGCTACCACTTGTGCGCCACTAGCTCAGTTGGTAGAGCAGCTGACTCTTAATCAGCGGGTCCAGAGTTCGAGTCTCTGGTGGCGCACCACGAAAAAGCCCTCCGGAAGCCAATTCCGGAGGGTTACTTTTACCCTGTAGGGTACCGAAAAACCGGCTTACTGTTGCCTAACTGTTGCCTATCGCTTCGACTCTTCCCTGCTGGGGTTCTTCGGTGACAGGATCTCCTGCATTTTGGCGGCGGCTTCCCTCTGCATATTGGCGGTAACGTGCGTGTAGACGGACAGCGTGAGCTGGGGGCTAGCATGGCCCAGGCGCTGCTGCAGCGTGCGGGGATCAACCCCGGCTTCGGCCAACAGGGTATTGGAAGTATGCCGTAAATCCTGGAACCGGATGTCCGGCAGGCCCGCGGCCTTCAGCAGCGGCTTGAAACTGCGCCGGAGCAGGTTCGAGGCCCTCATAGGGCCACCGGCGGTATCCGGGAACACCCACGGGCTGGCAGCTAACCCTTCGGCCAGGAGGCGTTCCCGGTGCTGGCGCAACGCGTCTACCGCTATAGGCGGCAGGGTGATAGCGCGAAGACCAGCCGCTGTTTTCGGTTCGCTAATTTCAAGTTCCTTTCGGCTGTAGACTTTGCGCCGGACCCGTAGAATGGCTTCTTTCATATCGATGTCTTGCCATTGGAGGCCCAGGAGTTCCCCTTGCCGCATGCCGGTAGCTAGAGCCAACACGTACAGAGCGTAAAACCGGTCTTCCTTGGCGGCGTCCAGGAATTTCTGGACTTGTTCGCGGCTGAGGCACAGTTTCTCCTTGTGGGGCGGCCTTGGCTTGTCTACGGCGTCGGCAGGGTTGGACGGAACGAGTTTCCAGCGGACGGCCTGTTCCAAGGCCCGGTGCAACACGGCGTAGATATATTCGCAGGTGCGCAGGGAAAGACCGGCCTTCTGTTTGGCTGCCAACAGGTGCTGAATGTGGAGCGGTTGGAGCTTCTGGAGCGGTACCCGGCCTATTTCAGGCGTGATATGGCTTTCGACAAGGTACCGGTAGCTGCTTAGCGTTGTAGGCCGCAGAGTTGAGGCTGCTGCGTCCTGCAGCCAGCGCTGCAGATATTGCCCGGTGGTGATCTTTTCAGGTTCCGGCAGTTTACCGGCTTCCTGGAGGATTTTGGCCAGCTTCTTCAATGCTTCCTGTTTGGTGCTGCCGTACACCGTCGGGCGGCGGCGCTTGCCTTGGGCGTCCAGGTAACTTCCCATGGCAACCCACAGGCCGTCACTGCGCTGGAAAACCGAACCTTCCCCACGGCCCCTGCGGCCCTTCTCTCCACGCGGCATAGGATCATTCCCCCTTCTTGGCGGCTTTCCGTTTGCGGTATTCCCGCATCTTGGCGCGCATATAGGCCCGGTATCCCTCCGGCCCGTCGCGCCGCATGATGGCCC
>JADBKO010000018.1 GCA_014896355.1 Bacillota bacterium | reverse complement strand
CGAATCCGCTGCTGACGTAGCCGACCTTCAGGCCGGGTGCCACCTTGACGTCGACCACAGCCAAGCGGGCCTCCGCCGGCTTATAAAGATACCGGGTGTTGATATGCGGGTAGGCGATGACCTGATAGCCTACGTCCGATACGCTGCCCCCGTAGCTCGCCTTGGCCCCGTAGCTCGCCTTGGCCCTGATGGTGTAGGAGCCTGTAGGAGTGCCGGCGGGGATGACCACCTGGACGGGTATGGAAGTCTCTTCTCCTTCGGATTGGAGGGTGAACTCCGGGGTGGATCCTGCCAGGGTCCAGCCGGCGGGGAGGTCCAGAACAATCTGTCCTGATACAGGGCCCTTCCCATTGTTGCGCAGGCCTACGGACAGTTCCTTCACTGTGGCGGTGTCTGACATCGGGGTCATGAGTTTGTCAGGGGACAGCGAAACGGCCACAGCAGGCACGACCCGCACGTCGGCGGCCGCGGCGGTGGAAAGGGCGGTGCCCTGGACTTCCCAATGCGCCGTGGCCTGGACCGGGCTCTCATCGTAGGCGCCGGTGTAGGGTGCCGACGCCGGCACGGTGACCTTGAACTTCGCTTCAGCCTTCTGGTTGTGGCCGAGCGTGGGGAAATCCGCCGTTTCCGGGCTCACGGTCCAGCCAGCCGGAAGGTCCAGGCGGAGGCGGATGTTCTGAATGGGCCCGCTTCCCCGGTTCCAGAAGGAAGCTGTGACACTCAGAGTCTGACCAGGTACGACATCGGCGTCATCGGCGGCCATGTCGAGCGATGTGGCAAACAGATCTTGGGCGGCTTGCACAAAGTCCTGTTCTTTTGCGGCCAGGCGCTGCAAAAGCAAGGCTCGGCCTGCCGGGGACAGCGGGGCTGCCGACGCCGTGGCCTCCATTTCCCTGACCAGCCGCAGGCCCTTCAGCAGGTCGCCGGCTACCGCTGCCGGCCTGGCATAATCGAATCTGCTGAGGACGCTGTGGACCGTATCGTTCAGCTGAGCGATTTGCTGCCGCAGGCCCTCCAGCGAGGGAGAGGGCGCGTCCAACCCGGTAGTCAGGGCGTCCAGGGAGGTATCCATCCCATCGAGCACGCTGGATTCCGGCACACTGGATTCCGGCGCGCTGGATTCCGGCACACTAGATTCCGGGCCGGGGGCGCCGAGGGTGCTCCTGACCAGCTTGTAATGAAGGATCTGATCCCCCTTCAGCCCGGGGCCGGCCATTCCCTGGCTCTTATGCATGGAACGGGCCAGCATGCCGATTTCGTGGTAGGAACGGCCCAGAACCGGGTTGAAGGCGCCAACGTTGATATCCAGCGTGGATTTCTCCGGCCAGGTGGTCATGCCGTACTGCTGGCGCACCTTGGCCAAGGTGTCGGGTGTCAGATAGATGGGCTCGCGGGAATCTACGACATAGAGCTTTTGGACCTGCCACGGGTGCAGTCCCTCGTTACGGATTTGCTCGGGAAATCGGGTGGGATCCCCCGCGGCACTGAACGCTTCGAGCACCAACCGGCCCACGGCTTGGTGCTGGCCATGGCCGTGGACAGGATCATGGTGGGTCAGTACGACCTCGGGGCGGTACTGGCGGAAAATCCGGACCATGCGGCCCAGGGCCTCCGTGTGCCCCCATTTTTCCAGGGCCTCGTCCCCTGATTTGGAGAAGCCGAAATCATACACTCCCAGGTAGAGTTGGACTGCACCGTCGATGGTCCGGGCGGATGCAAGCTCCTGGGAGCGCAGAACCCCCAAGGCCTGGTACAGCTCGGGACCGATTTCGTTCTGACCTCCCTCGCCGTAGGTCACCACAAGATAATACGTGTTGAGATGCAACCCCTTGCTAAGATAGGCAAGGAGGGCATTGTCCTCGTCATCGGGGTGGGCTCCCACCATCATGACGGTTCCCACCACGGGGAGCTTCTGCAGGTCCAGGATCAGTTTGGCCATTCCTGTTTCAGGAATGGCGTTAAACTCAGCATTTCGTGCCATCACAGACGGAGCCGGGAAAAGCCTCAGGGCCAACGCGAGTGTGAGAGTTGCCACCTGAGTCTTCCCCGTGGCCTTCCCTCCCTTGGCTTAGGACGCACTTACACGCGGGCTTGGGTAGGGCACTGCTTCATGCGGTTTAAAATACGCTTCAAGAAAAGGTCCGCCGCATATACTTTTGTACCCTAATTAAGTTGTCAGGGTAACGGTTCAACGCTTCAGCCTGAAATCCTGCTTCGCCTACGAAATTTCCAACGGAACCTGGTGCGAGGCGCCAAAAGGCGGCGTAGCGGGGTTCAGACGGCGTAACGAGAGAATCATGGCCCACGCAGGGGGACCGCACCAAACAATCAGCGCTGTCCGCAGGGCGTGTTGGTGACAATCTGTGTTTCGGGCGGTCGCAGGGCTGCCGCGGCGGACCAACACGAATTGCGGACAGTCCCCAGCAACTGTAGCGGCAACCTACTTACTGCGCGGGCCCGCGCTATTGGACAGGTGCCTGGGGGCCTTCGCACGCCTACCTGCTTGCCTGCCTGCGCGTCGCCCGCTCGCGCTCCTGCGCGCCTGCGGCTCCGGAAGGGGAGGGCGCCATGCCCTGCAGCAGTGCCTTGCAGCAGGAAACGCGCTTCCGTGGGAGGAATGAAGTGCACGGAGGCGTTCCATGCTGCAATATCCAGAACCACCTCTTACAGCAGGCGGGCTCGCGCCGCGTGGGCCTGCACCGGCGAAAGACCACGCTCCTGCCCCTGCTCCCTGCGTCCGGCGGAGCGGGCGCATTGTGCAAGGCACGTTTCTGTTCCGGCCCAACCGCTTCCTCACCCGGGTGAGGGTGGACGGGCAGGACGTTTCCGCTCATCTGGCGGACCCCGGGCGACTGAAGGAGCTTCTGATCCCCGGGCGCACGGTGTACCTGTTGGACCGGGGGACGGCGCCGGTGCCGCAGCCGACCCCGGGGCTGACGCCGCGGCGGCTGTCCTCCCCCGCCCGCAAGACGCGCTACGACCTGATCCTGGTAGACCTGGACGGCGCCCTGGTGTCGGTGGATTCCCAGCTACCCAACCGGCTCATCCGCACGGCGCTGCAGCAGGCTTTTTTCCCAGACCTGGCTGCCTACCAGGAGATCCACCCGGAGGCCACCTACGACCACAGCCGCTTCGACTTCCGTTTGGCGAACGCGGGTGCGGGGGGCCATGCGGACTCCCACATGGGAGGGGCCAAGGCCGTACGCGCCGTGGAACCAGTCTGCTACGTGGAGGTGAAGTCCGTTTCTTTGGTCCGCGAAGGGCGGGCGTTGTTTCCGGACGCCCCCACGGAGCGAGGCGCCCGTCACATGGAGGAGCTCATCCGCGCGCATCGGGAAGGGGCCCGTACTGAGGTGATCTTTGTGATCCAGCGCTCCGATGCCACCGCATTCTCGCCCAACGATGGGACGGACCCGGCCTTCGGGCAGGCGCTGCGTGACGCCGCCGCAGCCGGTGTGGGCATGCGGGCGTTCACGTGCCGCGTCGACCCGCAGTCCGTCTGCCTGCTCCGGCAGGTCCCTATCATTCTGGAAAGAGGTGCAAGAGAATGAATTTCCCCCATTTTCGCTCGCTTTTGAACCTGCGTCGCGCGACTGCCGGGCCGCGTCCAGTGGAGGAGAGCCTGCGGCGTCAAGACCGGCGCGTGGGATGGATTGTGCAGGCGGCCCGGGACGCCGGCATCGCGGACCGCACCATCTTTGCCGTCATCGGCGACCACGGCTTCGCCGATGCGCCCTGGGCTATCCATCTGAACGTGGCCTTACGCCAGGCGGGGTTGCTGCGGCTGAGCAGCGACGGCAAGGTGGCAGACTGGCAGGCCTTCGCAATCTGCGAAGGAGGAGTGGCCAATGTCTACGTGCGCGATCCGCAGAACCCGACGCTGCTGGAGCGCGTACGACAGGTGCTCGACAAGCTCAAGGCCGATCCCCGCTCCGGCATCGATGCGGTCCGCACCGGCCAAGAGGCCCAGCAGTTGTTCGGCGCCAGCCCGCTGCCTGCCTTCTGCGTGGAGGCGCGCCCCGGATACTCGCTGGAGCCCGGGGTGCAAGGGGATCTGGTCACCCGGGCGCAGGGTCATCCGGGCACGCACGGGTTCCGGCCGGATCTTCCCGGCTACCGGACCCTGTTTATCGCGGCTGGCCCGGGGATCGCCCAGAACAGAACGCTGCCGGAGATCCGGCTCATCGATGAGGCTCCCACGCTTTGCCGGCCTTTCGGGCTGGTGATGCCCGACGCCCAGGACGTGGTGGTGACTGCAGCGCTGGCGCAGGACGAAGCCGCCGCCAGGTAGGCTGCAGGGACGCCTACACGTCCACGATCCGGGCAGCGAAGTGGGTGCCGTCCACCGTGAGCAGGGCAACGGTGGCGCGGGGACCCACCAGGGGACGGGCTTGGCCGGGATTGAGGATGGCCACATCCTGATGGACGGATCCGGCAGGGGCGGATCCGGCGCGCACGAAGGCGGGGCGATGGGTGTGACCGCAGACCACCAGCTGCGCGCCTTGTTGCCGGGCCATCTGCCGCAGCGCCCGGTGCTGCAGGACGGGTAGATGGCTCATGGCGCCGTGGGTCAGCAGGATGGTCAGCCGCTCCACCTGAAAGCTGGTGGCGCTGGGCAGCGCCTCCTTGACCTCCCAGCTGCAGGCGTTGCCGGCCACGGCGCGCACGGGAGCGATGTCCTGCAGTTGCCGCAGCAGATCAAGGGCCGTGAGATCCCCGGCGTGCAGGATGAGGTCCACCCCTGCCAAGGCGCGGGCGATGGCGGGCGGAAGCCGCTCCCCTGTGTGCATATGCGTATCCGAAAGCACCCCGATGCGAGTCATTCCGCAGCCCTCTGTTCGCGGGCGCTTTGTTCGGGGGCGCTCTGGCCGCCGGCCCTCTGCTCGCTGGCCGTCCGTTCGCTGGCGCTCGGAACGTCCGGGCTGGGAACGTCCGGGCTTTGGGCGCCCGGACGCTGGACGTTGGGGCGCTGGACGTTGGGGCTTTGGGCGTCGGGGCTTTGGGCGCCCGCCAGGCCGAAGCGCTGCTGCTGCTCCGGGGTGAGCACCGCCAAGGTGGCCTTCCCGCGGGCGGCCACGGTGCCGTCCGGCAGAAGCAGCTCGCCCTCGGCATCCACCCGCCGCCGCGTGCGGCGCAACGCCCGCCCGCGCACAAGGATCTCCTGGCCGATGGGGACAGGCCGGTGAAAGTCCACGCTCAGCCGGGCGGTGGCGGTCACCAGGCCGGTCCCGTAAGTGGTGTAGTTCATGATCTCGTCCAGCAACGTGCAAATCAAGCCGCCATGCATGACGCCTGGCCAGCCGCAGTGGTACTCTTGCGGCACAAACCGCGCCTGCCACCCGCCGTCATCGCTTTGGCGGATCTGCAAATGCAGGCCGTGGGGGTTCGCAGGGCCGCAGGCAAAGCAGCGGTTGCTGCGCGCATCCGGAGCCGGGCCCTGGTCCCGCGGCGGTGGCGTGTTCTGGCTGTAACCCATGCCTGGATCGATCCTTTCTGTTTGTGAAGTACCTCCCGAAGTCCGGCATAGCCCGCAGCCCACCATGACCGGAAGTCTGGCATGACCCGAAGCCTAGCACAGCCCGAGGCCTGGCATAAGAAGAAGGAAGGCCGGGCCCATTTGGATAATTGTACGCCTACGGCAGGGCCAATCCCTGCCTGGCAGGCCGCGGGGCCATGGGGGCTGCGGGGATCAGGGGGGTGGGTCCTGATTTGACACGAGACAAGAGCGGGAGGGGTCAAACCCAAATGTGTGCACTTCGGCTTACTTACCATGGGCACAGCTGTTTCGAGCTATCTGACGGGTCCCACAGCCTTATCGTGGACCCCTTTCTGAGCGGTAATCCGCAAGCGGACGTGGGTCCGGAGAAAATCCGGGTGCAATTCGTTCTGCTGACCCACGGGCACGGCGACCACCTGGGGGATGCCCTGGAAATCGCCCGCCGCAACCAAGCCACCATCGTGGCGCCGTACGAGCTGGCTGCGTTCTGCCAATCCCAGGGGGCCGAAGCCCATGCCATGCATATCGGCGGAAGCTGGCATTTCCCCTTTGGACGGGTGAAGCTCACCATGGCGCTCCACGGGGCGGCCATCGAGGCGGGCGCCGATTCCGGCAGCAGGGCGGACCGCGCCGCCGGGCTTTTGTATGGTGGAAACCCCTGCGGGTATCTGGTGGACATGGGCGGCAAGCGGGTCTATCATGCAGGCGACACCGGCCTTTTCGGCGACATGGCGCTGATCGGGAGGCTCGAGCATCCGGATGTGGCGCTGCTCCCCATCGGCGACAACTTCGTCATGGGCCCGCAGGACGCGCTGGAAGCGGCCCGCATGCTTCAGGCGCCTCTGGTGATCCCCATGCATTACAATACATTTCCTGTGATCCGCCAGGATGCCGAGGTCTTCGGCGCCGAAGTGGAGGCCGAGCTGGGTGGCGCAGCGGGCCCCGGGATTCATTGCAGGGTCATGGCGCCGGGGGACGTCCTGGAGTTGTAGGGGCCGGGACCACCGGACGGCGCGGAGCTCCGGCCCGCCCTCAGTGGAAGCAAAGCACGGAGGTGCGTAGCGGCGCTGAGAGTGCTCGCCCATGCCCAACGCCTGGCCTGGCCCTGGGGTTCCGGGGTTCTCCACGCCCCGCCCCGGGGCTTCGTTTTTTCCTAGATCGCGCCTTGCTCCCGCCAGCTTCGCTCCCGCCATAGGCCCCGCGCCAAAACAATCAAGTCTGTCCGTGGAGCGTGTTGGTAGCAGCTCCCCTGCATGGACACGCCCGCCGTTGCCTGCTCGGCGTGGGCAGGCACATTTTCTGCTTGACACGCCCCTGTGCTGATCAGGTATACTTGAGGTGATATTCAGCACATATGTTCGCTCACGGGCCTTGTACCTCAGTTTCCCGTCGTTACCGCCAATCTTTGTTGGAGACCGGAGGGATGCCCATGCTGTCCACCCTACCGCAGCCGCCGCGGCCGCCGCAGCCGTCGCAGCCGTCGCAGTCGCTGCGCCCGCTGCCCACGTGGACCGCCCGCGCCGCTCAGCCGCCCGCCCCATCGGCGCCGGCCTTGACACCGGCCACGTGCGCCCGCTTCATGACTGAGGTGTTCGCTTCCCCGGTCATGTGCCCGCATTGTGGGTCCCGGTGCTTCCATCGCTGGGGCAAGACCCGTGCCGCCCGGGCTCAACGTTTCCGCTGCCACGACTGCAAAAGGACGTTCACCTCCCTCACAGGCACGCCGCTGGCCCGTCTACACCATCGGGAGCGCTGGCCCTTATTTCTTGCCTGCATGCACCGCTCACTGCCCGTGCGCCCCACGGCCCAGGTGACCGGTGTGGACAAGGACACCGCCTTCCGCTGGCGGCATCGCTTCTGCCGGTTTCTTCTGGGTGTCCGCACGGAATGCCTGGGACCCGCAGTCGAGCTGATGAGCTTCCGATCCCTCTTTCATTCCAAGGGCCAAGGGAACGGATATCCCGCCTCGTTCCCGCGCAAGGCCGCCGCCTGCGTTTCCGTTGCCGTTCACCCTGAATCGTACCCAGGACGCCAACAAATTCGCAAAACGCACATCCCGCCTTTGCGAGCAGAACTCCCCCGCCCCTTTCGGCCGCGGTTGGAACAGCACCTGGCGACGATCCTGACCGCCGCGGACCAAGGCGGCCGCTTCGTCGCCTACGCACTCCGTCCGGATTTCTTCGCGGTGGCGAGTGGCCAGGCGCCTGACCCGGTCGACCCCTTTCCCAGGTTGCAGCTGGTGCCAGGGGCGGCAGTCAGACACGAGGGAGGGCTTATCACTTACGCATTCCGACGTTTTTGCGGTCAGAGGAGCCCGGAGGCGGTGTACGTGCGGGTCTCGCGCCGGAAGCTCATCTCTCGGCATGCGGCGGCCGCCCCTGTGGGGCGATTCGGCGCGGTCTGGCAGGAGGTATGGGAACTACGGGGGTGGCTGCGGCGGTTCCGGGGAGTGTCGATTCGCTGGCTGCAAAGCTACCTAACGTGGTTCATGGCTTTGCGGCGGGCCGGTGCCGTGATCACCCCTGCTGACGAGGTTTCCTATGCCGCTGCCGGTTAAATGCGGCAATCTATGGGCAACGCTGTCCTGCGGCACGCACACATCCTTTCCGCAGACTTGCTATACGCTGTCCGCAGTTCGTGTTGGTGACAGACCATTGCCGAACCAACACGAGCTGCGGACAGTGCCCGAGTACTTTTCCGGGTCGCTCAGCTCAGCAGCTGCTCCAGCGGCGTGTATTCCAAGCCGTGGGCTTCTGCGACGGCCTGGTAGGTCACGTGCCCGTCCAACACGTTCACGCCCAAAGCCAGAGCCGGGTCTTCTTTGACAGCAGCCTCAAAGCCCAGATCCGCCAGCCGAAGGGCGTACGGCAGCGTACTGTTGGTCAAGGCATACGTGGATGTGCGCGGCACAGCGCCCGGCATATTCGCAACAGAATAATGGATCACCCCATGCCGCACATATACGGGGTCTGCGTGGGTGGTGGCGTGATCCACGGTCTCTACGCAGCCGCCCTGGTCGATGGCCACATCCACAATGACGGAACCCGGCTTCATGGACGCCACCATCTCTTCGGTGACCAGGCGCGGCGCCCGCGCTCCCGGAATCAGCACCGCCCCCACCAAAATGTCGGCGAAGCGCGCAGCCCGGGCGATGTTGTAGCTGTTGGACATGACGGTCACTACGCGACCCGAGAGGATGTCATCCAGATACTGCAGCCGGGCCGGGCTCTTTTCGATGATGGTGACCTGCGCGCCCATGCCCAGGGCGATCTTGGCCGCATTGAGGCCCACGGTGCCGCCGCCCACGATGACCACATCCGCCGGCGGCACTCCCGGCACACCCCCCAGCAGAACGCCGCGGCCGCCGTTGGGCTTCTCCAGATACTGCGCCCCCACCTGAACCGACATGCGCCCTGCCACTTCACTCATGGGGGTGAGCAGCGGCAGGGCGCCATTTTCCAGCTGAATGGTCTCGTAAGCGATGGCCGTGACTTTCTTTTCCATCAGGGCCAAGGTCAGCTCGCGTTCGGGCGCCAAGTGTAAGTACGTGAAAAGAATCTGTCCTGGCCGGAACAGCCCGTATTCGGGCGGGAGCGGCTCCTTGACCTTGATGATCATGTCTGCGGCGGCGAAGACGTCCTTGGCCTCCGGTAGAATGGTAGCCCCGGCTTGGACGTACTCGTCATCGGTGATACCGCTACCCTCGCCGGCGCCCTTTTGCACCACGACGCCATGGCCGTGGGCGGTGAGCTCCGCAACCCCCGCGGGTGTGAGGGCCACCCGGTCCTCGTTGGCCTTAATCTCTTTGGGAACTCCGACGATCATGTCAGATCCTCCCCCCTGGGCACTTCTGTTCGGTACCGCTGCCTGGAAGCAGATGCAGTGATGGCGCGGCGCCACTCCGACTCCGCGGCGTCCGCGCAGGCCGCACACGTTCGGCTTTGTAGAATCTATTCCACGCGGAAAAGGTTGCTTCCTGCTGCTATGGAGAACCCACTGTGAACGTCTGGCGCGCACAGGCAGCCGTCCGGGAAAGGCAGCCGCAGGTTGGCCTCCTTGCGAGCACCTATGCCCTCCGGAAAACAATAAGGAACTGTCCGCGTCACGCGTTGGTCGGAGAACGGTCGCCTCCACCGCAGGGCCGACCAGTAGCCCGCCCGGGGCAGGCCCGTACGCAGATGCGCGCCTGCTTGGCCGCGAATAACCCCTCTTTTCTGGCAGAGGACGCCGTTTCCGGGCTCTTGGCCGATACCAACACGAGCTACGGACAGACCCCGACTAACGGAAGCGGGGACTATGTCCCTGCGCCAAAAAGGGACACCCAGCGCGTGGCTCTCAGGCGCCTCGCCGAGGCCCCGCTGTCCGTCAGCGTTCCGAACCGATGGTATGCACCTGCAACAGATTGGTGGACCCCGGCATCCCGGTGCGGACGCCGGCGGTGATCACCACGCGATCGCCCGGGTGCACCAGCCCCGCCTCCAGAGCCGCCTGTTCCGATACATCCAACATGGCGTCGATGTTGTCGGTCTTCGGAACCAGCACCGGAAAAACGCCCCAGTTGAGGGAAAGTTGCCGCTGGACCAGAGGATCCGGCGTAGCAGCCACCACCGGCGGCGCCGGGCGGAACTTAGAAACCTTGCGGGCCGTGGCCCCGGACTGAGTGGAGGTGATAATGGCCGCAGCGCCCAGGTCCAGCGCAGCCTGGCAGGTGGCGTGGCTGATGGCGTCGGCCACGGTGCTGAGGCCGTGTAGGCGCCGCTCCTCCAGCAGACTCCCATGATCCAGGACCGCTTCCACCTCGAGGGCAATCTGCGACATCATGAGCACCGCCTCGCGCGGATACTGCCCCACCGCCGTCTCGCCGGAGAGCATGACGGCGTCGGTGCCGTCCAAAATGGCGTTGGCCACGTCGGTCACCTCGGCGCGGGTGGGGCGCGGGCTGCGCACCATGGACTGCAGCATCTGCGTAGCGGTGATCACCGGCTTGCCGGCCTGGTTGCATTTGCGGATGATGAGCTTTTGCATCAGCGGAACCTTTTGCGGCGGGATGCCGACACCCAGATCGCCCCGGGCCACCATGACGGCGTCAGCGGCTTCGATGATCTCGTCCAGGTTTTCGAGGCCGTCGCTGCTCTCGATCTTGGCGATGATGTGCTGCCTGCCGCCGAGCTGTTCCAGGACCGCCCGCAGCTCCCGCACATTGCTGGCCTCGCGCACAAAGGACTGGGCGATGAAGTCCACCCCTTCCCGCACGCCGAAGGCCACATCCTGGCGGTCCTTCTCCGTCAGGGCCGGCAGGTCCACCCTGACGCCGGGGAGGCTGACGCCTTTGTGAGCCGTGAGATCGCCGCCCACTACCACTTCACACAGAACTTCGGGCGGGCTTACGGACACCACCCGCAACTCGATATTGGCGTCGTCCAGGTAAATGGTGGAGCCGGGGGCCACGTCGTCGGCCAAGGGCGGGTATCCAACGGGAATCACGGGGGGCGAGGCAGCGGAGGCGCGGGCGCCGGAACCGGTGGGCACGGGCCCGCTCTGCGCCGCCAGGATGATGCGGTCATGGGGCCGCAAAGTCAGGCGGCCGCCGGGCACTTCTCCGATGCGGATCTTGGGGCCCTGGATGTCCAGGATGACCCCGATGGTCCGCCCGGTGGCCTGGCTCACGCGGCGCGCCATCTGGATGCGCTCGCGGTGCTCCTCGTAGGTGCCGTGGGACAGATTGACACGCACCAGATTGAGACCGTTCTCCACCATGGCCGTGAGGATGTCGTCCTCCGAGGAGGCGGGGCCCAGGGTGGCCACAATTTTCGTCCGCTTCCACCATACCGGGTTCTGCCGCCGCCGGTCCTCGCGAC
>JADBKO010000017.1 GCA_014896355.1 Bacillota bacterium | reverse complement strand
CCCATGGCCCGGTACTTGTGGTAGCGCTTCTCCAGCAGCGTAGGGATGTCCATCCGCCGGAGTTCTTCCAGATTACGCAGGATGGCCGCCTTCAACGTGGCTGCACACGCCTGTACATCGCGGTGGGCGCCACCCAGAGGCTCCGGCACCACCTCGTCGACGACCCCCAGCTTCAAGAGCTCCGGGGCAGAGAGGCGCAAAGCCGCCGCCGCATCTTTGGCCATGCCGGCGTCGCGCCACAAAATGGCGGCGCAGGCCTCGGGGGAAATCACGGAATAGATGGAGTTTTCCAGCATCAGCACCCGATCCCCCACGCCGATGGCCAAAGCCCCGCCGCTGCCGCCCTCGCCGATGATCACGGCGACGATGGGCACCCGCAGCCCCGCCATGACTTGGATGTTATGGGCGATGGCCTCCGCCTGCCCGCGCTTTTCCGCTTCCAGCCCAGGAAACGCCCCGGGCGTGTCGATGAAAGCTAACACCGGACGGCCGAATTTCTCCGCCTGCTGCATGAGGCGCAGGGCCTTGCGATAGCCTTCCGGATAGGGCATACCGAAGTTGCGGGCCAGGTTCTCCCGGGTGTCGCGGCCCTTCTGCTGCCCCAGCACCGTCACAGGTTGGCCGCCCAGCAAGGCCAGGCCCCCAATGAGGGCCGGGTCGTCGCCGTATTCGCGGTCCCCGTGCAGCTCCAGGAAATCCTCAAAAATGAGGGCGGCATAATCCAAAAAATAAGGGCGGCGCGGATGCCGGGCAATCTGCACCCGCTGCCACGGGCTCAGGCTGGAGAAGATTTCCTGGCGCAGCCTCTCGGCCTTCTGTTCCAGGGTGCGGATCTCGTCGGACAGGTCGATGTGCCGGTCGGCGGAGAACTGGCGCAGCTCCTGGATGCGGTGCTCCAGCTCCGCCAGAGGCCGCTCGAATTCCAGCAGACCGTCACCGCTCACAGGGCTCCACCTCCTGGCCAGCCTGGGGAATATCGTGGAAGCGCAAAATCCGGGCCAGGGTGCGCTTCAGCTCCCGCCGGTCCACGATCAAATCGAGGAATCCGTGTTCCAGCAAAAACTCAGAACGGTGTGCCCCGGGCGGGAGCTTCTCGTGCACAGTCTGCTCGATGACCCGCGGCCCGGCAAACGCCACCAGCGCCCCGGGCTCTGCCAGCACCAGATCGCCCATGGAGGCGAAACTGGCCATGACGCCGGCGGTACAAGGGTCCGCCAGGACAGAAACAAACAAAAAGCGCTCCCCCGCCGTGTACGCCAGCGCGGCGCAGGTTTTGGCCATCTGCATCAGCGACAGGATCCCCTCGTACATCCGCGCCCCGCCGGACGTAGATACGGTGATCAGGGGCCAGCGGCGCTGTGCCGCCAGCTCGATGGAACGGGCGACCTTCTCGCCCACCACGCTCCCCATGGAGCCGCCGATGAAGCCGAAGTCCATGGCCGCCAGCACCACAGGAAAACCTTCCAGGAGGCCTGTGCCTGACACCACCGCGTCGTTCAGACCGGTTTTTTCCCGGGCTTGGGCCAGCTTGTCGGGGTAACCGGGGAAGTGCAAGGGGTCCGTGGGCGCCAGACCCGCCCACAGCTCCTGGAAGGAGCCCGGGTCCAGCAGCATTTCCACCCGTTCCCGGGCGGGCATGCGGTAGTGGTGGCCACATCGGGGGCAAACGCGCAGATTACGCTCCAGATCCTTATGGAAAAGCAAGGTGTTACACTGTTCGCATTTGATCCACAGGCCGTCCGGAATGTCCCGGCGGCGGCTCTCCTCGCTACGCTCGTTCCTCTGTTCCGCGGGACGGACGGTGACATACCTGGGCTTCGCCCGGAACAAATCCTTGAACGTCGCCACAAAACAAACCCCTTTCCTCCGCCGCCGGCGGAGGCGGATTACTGATGGGTCAGGATGTTGGCGATGATCTCCTGCGCCTCCTGAACCTCACCCCGGGGCACCAGCACCTCTATGTCGCAATTTGGCTTGTCCGGAGACATTTTAACTGTCCGCAGTTGGACAAGCAAGCCCTCCTGCTCCAGGCGGGATTTGACTTTCTCGCCGTGCTGCCGGTTGCGCGCCACATAGACCACAGTCCACACCCTGACGAGCCCCCTCGTGATGAAGAAGATGTCACTGCGCGTTTCGTCTCTGGATGGGTCTACTCCTGCCGTCTGCACGTATCACGCCCGCTGACGACACGGCCAAACTTGCAATAGATTTCCGCCTTCCCCCGGACTTTGATGGCGGAGGTTAAGCTGGTGAACTGAGCCAGCATCACTTCGCCGCAGTCGAGCTTTTCGGTGTGATGAAAACGGGTCTCGCGGCCCCGCGTCATGCCGATGATGGTGACGCCGTCCTCCAGAGCTTTGATCAGCACGTACTCGCCGAGAACCTCTTCCGCGTCCGACGGTCCGCCTGCTGCCGGGCCACCTGTTGCTAGGGTTATGGCTTTTCCCCCCCAATCTGTCCGTGCCGCACCAACTGTCTGTCCGTGCTGCGCCAGCTGGCCGTTCGTGCCGCACCAGCTGGCTGTTCGTGCCGCGCCAAACTTGGGCGCCGCACCCCAGGGGAGCCCGGGGAGCCGGACCGCAGCCCGGGGACACGTTCCACCGGCCCACAGGCCCCCAGCCAGCCCCCCAGGCGGGTCCCCCCAGACGAGCCCCCCGCCCGAAGGAGCCCCAGCCCAGCTCCCCATGCTCCTAGTTTGTGCGACTGCACAGGCGTCACGCCTGCGTCCACATCACGGCAATCGTTTCTTTCTTCCTGCCGCTTTTTTCTTCCTGCGCGCCAGATTCCCTCTTTTTTCGTCCCGGCGCTTTTCGTCCCGACACTTTGCGCCGTCGGCTTGGTCCCAGAGGGTCACTCCAGCGGCGCCAGGCCCAGATGGCGCCGGATGCGGTCCACCTGCACTTCGCGGCGGGCTACGCCGCTGTCCACGGCGGCCCGGGCCACAGCCAGGGCCACCTCCAGAGGCACCCGCGGGTCAAAAGGCTGCGGGATAATATAGCCCGGCGACAGCTCCTCCGGGCTGATCAGACCGGCAATGGCCAGGGCCGCCGCCATCTTCATCTGCTCGTTGATGACCCGGGCCCGCACGTCCAGGGCACCGCGGAAGATCCCCGGGAAGCCCAGCACGTTGTTGACCTGGTTGGGATAATCGGAGCGCCCGGTGGCCATCACCGCCACCCCCGCCTCCTGGGCCAGCTCCGGCCGGATTTCCGGATCCGGGTTGGCCATGGCGAAGACGATCGGCTGGGCAGCCATGCTCCGCACCATCTCCGGGGTCAGCACATCGGGCCCGGAAACCCCGATGAAGACGTCGGCGCCGCGCAGGGCCACGGCCAGATCCCCCTTCACGCCTTCGGGGTTGGTGTGGGCGGCGATGTCTTCCTTGTACGGGTTCATGCCGGCGGGGCGGCCGGAATAGATGGCGCCGTTGCGGTCGCAAAGGATGATGTCGGCGGCGCCGGCGGCCAGAAGCAGCCTCGTGGTAGCGATGCCGGCGGCGCCGGCGCCGTTGATGACGATCCGGCAGCGGGCCAGCTCTTTGCCCACCACTTTGAGGGCGTTGATGAGCGCTGCGTAGACCACCACGGCGGTGCCGTGCTGGTCATCGTGGAAAACCGGGATGTCCAGCCGGCGGATGAGTTCCTCCTCCACCTGGAAGCAGCGGGGGGCGGAGATGTCCTCCAGGTTGATGCCGCCCAGACCCGGCGCGATGGCCTCGATGGCGGCGACCATCTCCGGCACTTCCTGGGTGGCCAGCATGATGGGGAAACTGTCCACGCCGCCAAAACGCTTGAAAAGGATGGACTTTCCCTCCATGACCGGCAGTCCCGCCAGAGGGCCGATGTTCCCCAGGCCCAGCACTGCAGAACCATCGCTGATCACAGCCACCAGATTGCCTTTGCTGGTATACTCGTAAACCAAATCGGGGTCCTGATGGATCCGGCGGCACGGCTCAGCCACACCGGGGGTGTAGGCCAGGCTGAGGTCGTGCGGTGTGTCCACAGGGACCTTGGGGGCCAGGGCCACCTTGCCGCAGCAGGCGCGATGGAGCTCCAGGGCCTCTTCTTTCAAGGTTTTGCGCGAAATTTCACTGCCCACGGTGATCCTCCTCCCGGATGTTGAAGCGCGGCGCCTGAGGCGCCAGGTTCACGGGCCAACGAGCTCAGCGAACTTGTGGCCGCTTTCACATCTCTACCCGTTCTCTACCCGTGCTGCCGCGCTACGGGAACCAGGCCGCCCGGCCGGCCTCCTTCATCCTCCGGCGGCATCCGGCGGCATATCTGCTGCCGGGTGCTTTCAACTGCCGCCCGTGCCGCCTGTTCCTGCTGCCTGCGCCACCTTGACCCACGGAAGGGCGGCCAGGTCTTGGTACAATGCGGGACCAGGTTCCACCCACCGGTCCGGCGGCAAGAGGACCAGAACCGCACCGCCGGCACTACTGCTTCTAATTTGTTCGCCTGGCTGGCGATTTCCTGCCGAGCGGGGCAGACGCAGGTAGACGGGTGCAGGCCCTGGATGCGCGGCCAGGATGCGGGCCAGCTGCTCCAAGCCCGCCGGGGAAGGCGGCTGCGCCCAGAGCAGGAAGGCCTCCTGCGGCAGCGGGTAGATCCGGCTGGCCAGGGCGGTGGCTGCGCCCTCGTCGTCCCATTCCAGGCGGGCTTGGACGCCGATGACGGCGCCGTCTGCTACCCATTTCTGCCCTTCCGCCCAAGCCTGCGGGAAAATCACCAGGGGCAGCCGCCCGGTGGCATCCTCCAGGGTGCAGCGGGCCATGCGCTGGCCGCGCCGGGTGTTGAGCAGTTTGAGCCCCTGCACCATGCCGGCCAGGAGCACAGGCTCGCCTTCGGGGAGCTCGTCCAGCGCGCCCAGGGGGCGGGCGCCCCAGGCCTGCAACCAACGGCTGCGGGATTCCAGCGGATGGCCGGACAGATAGACGCCCAGCGCTTCCAACTCCCAGGCCAGTTCCTGGGGGCTGCGCGGGCACGGGGTGGTGAGCGTACCGGCCGGCGCTGCAGCCGTACCGGCCGGCGCCGCGCCTGTGCCGGCGGAGGCCATGGGCTTGCCCGCGGGGGCGGCGGCCGGGCCCGGCGAGGGCGGCAGCTCCATCCGCGGAGGCGGCAAGCCGTGCCGGCGGGCGGAGCCGTGCCGGCGGGAGGCTTGCTCCCATCCAGCCGGAAGATCCGCAGCGTCAAAGGAGAACAACGTTCCCTGATCCGGGATCTCCTGTGCGCCCGGCCCCAGGGCGCCGCCCCGCTGCCCAGCGGCCCCGGCGGAAGCGACGGAAGCGGCGGAAATGGAGGCAGAGGCGGAGGCGGCCCCACGGCTGCCGGTCCCCGCTCGCAGGCCTGCCGGGCGCCGCAGCACGGCATTTTGCGCCCTGCGCACGGCATTTGCCGCCTCCGCCAGCAACTGGGGCCTGCCCATGCCCGTCCAATCGAAGGCCCCGGCCTTGATCAAAGCCTCCACGCTGCGGATGTTCACCAGGCGCGCAGGCAGCCGCTGACAGAAGTCATACAAGGACGCATACGGCCCGCGGGCCTGCCGCTCCTCCACAATGGCCTCGGCCTGGCCGGTGCCCACGTTTTTGATGGACTCCAGGCCGAAAAGGATGGCCCGGCCCCGCACGGAGAAGCCCACGCCGCTTTCGTTGACACTGGGAGGCAGCACCGCCAGCCCCAGCCGGCGGCATTCAGCCAGGTACAGCCGGATTTTATCGTCATCTCCGGCCAGGGAAAGAAGGGCGGCCATGAACTGGGCAGGCCAATAGTGCTTCAGGTAGGCCGTCTGGTAGGACAGCAGGGCATAGGCCGCGGCATGGGATTTGTTGAACCCGTACTGGGCGAACTGGGCCATCTCGTCGAAGAGGTGCTCCGCCTGCTCTCTGGTCATGCCGCTATGGGCTACGGCGCCGGCCACGAAACGGTCCCGCTCGCCGGCAATGAGGCGGGCGTCCTTCTTGCCCATGGCCCGCCGCAAAAGGTCCGCCTGCCCGAGGCTGAAACCCGCCAGGACGTGGGCCATCTCCATGACCTGCTCCTGGTAGACCATGATCCCGTACGTCTCCGCCAGGATGGGCTCCGCCTCGGGATGCGGATAGGCCACCGGCTGCCGCCCGTGCCGGCGCTCGATATAATCGCTCAGGCGGCCCATGGGGCCCGGACGGCCCAAGGCCAGGGCCGCCACCAGGTCGGCAAAACGCTCTGGCTGCAGGCGCTGCAAAAGGTCGTGGAACATGGAGCTCTCCAGCTGGAACACGCCCAGGGTCTGGCCGCTGGCAAGCATTTTATACACTGCCGGGTCATCCAGGCGGAGGTGGTCCAGATCGGGAACGGCCTCCGGGTCCTCCTGCCGGATCAGAGCCAGGGTCCGCTGGACCAGGGTCAGGGTTTTCAGGCCCAGGAAATCCATCTTCAAAAGGCCCAGATCCGCCACATCCCCCATGGGATACTGGGTGATGCGGGTGCCTTCGCTGGTCTGCTGCAGAGGGAGGTACTCCGTGAGGGGGCGGTCGGCGATGACCACGCCGGCGGCGTGGGTGGACACATGGCGCGGCAGGCCTTCCACCGCCTGAGCCAGGGCGAGAAGCCGCGCTACCTCCGGGTCGCTGCGGGCCAGCGCCTGCAGCTCCGGCGTGGTGGCCACGGCCTGGGCCAGGGTGATGCCCAGCTGGCGCGGGATCAGGCGCGCCACCTTGTCCACGGTGGCCAGGCGCATGCCCAGGGCACGGCCCACGTCGCGCACGGCGGCCCGGGCCTGCAGGGTGCCGAAGGTGGCAATCTGCGCCACCCGGTCCTGGCCATAGATGCGGGAAACGTAGTCGATGACCTCGCCCCGGCGCTCGTAGCAAAAATCGATGTCAATATCGGGCATGGTGACCCGCTCGGGGTTCAGGAAGCGCTCAAAAAGCAGCCCGTAGCGCAGGGGATCCAGCTGGGTGATGCCCAAGGCATAGGCCACCACGCTGCCGGCGGCAGAGCCGCGCCCGGGCCCCACGGCGATGCCCTGCTGGCGGGCGAAACGCACGAAATCCCAGACTACCAGGAAGTAGCTGGCAAAGCCCATCTGGATAATGACCTCCAGCTCATGCTGGAGGCGCTCCTGGACCGCGGCAGGCAACGGCCGGCCGTAACGGCGTGCGGCGCCTTCGGCGGCCAGGGAACGGAGGAACTCTTCCGGCGCCCGGCCCCCTGCCTGCGGATAAGCGGGCAGATGGTAGGTCCCCTTGGGGAAGCGGAAGGAGCAGCGGTCGGCAATCTGGCGCGTATTGCGCAGGGTTTCGGGCACATCGGCGAAAAGCTCCGCCATTTCCCGGGGGCTGCGTAGGTAGAACTGATCGCTGGGGAAGCGCAGGCGGTCCTGGTCATGCACGCTCCTGCCGGTCTGGACGCACAGCAGGACATCGTGCACGGCCGCCTCTTCGCGCCGCAGATAATGGGCGTCGTTGGTGGCCACCAGCCCGGCGCCGGTACGGCGGGCCAAGGCCATGAGGGCCTGATTGAGTTGTTCCTGGCCCGGCACGCCGTTACGCTGCAGCTCCAGGAAGAAATGATCGGCACCGAAGGCCTCCTGGTAAAAACGCACGGCGGCCGCAGCTCCCGCCTCGTCGCCGGCAGCCAGTTTCTGGGCCACTTCCCCCTGGATGCAGGCGCTGAGGGCGATGAGCCCCTGGCCATGCTGGGCCAGGAGCTCGTGGTCCACGCGGGGATGGTAGTAAAAGCCCTCGGCGTACGAGCGGGTGACCAGCTGAACCAGATTGCGATACCCTGCCTCGTTCTCCACCAGCAACACCAGATGCCAGGGGCTCTCCTGCGGGACCCGCCGTTCCCGGCCCGAGGGGGCCACGTACAGCTCGGCGCCCAGGACCGGGTGGATGCCGCGCCGCTCCGCCTCGCGGGCGAAGGTGTAGGCGCCGTACATGTTCCCGTGGTCGGTGACGGCCACGGCGGGCGCAGACTGGCCCGCCTCCTCCGCCTGGGCAGCCACGGTATCCAGCAGATCCGGGATGCGGCAGAGGCCATCCAGCAGGCTGTATTCGCTATGGACATGCAAATGAACGAAATCCACCGGATCACGCACTGCGAGCACCGCCCATCTTGAGATTCGACGCCCGGCAGCGGGCCTCCTACCCGGGTGGGTGAGCTCCAGCCGGCCTGCGGTCCAGCCCGGGCCGGGACGGACCTGCCACGGGTCTGGGAAAAGAAACTCGCGCCCTCTTAGTAGACCTAAGCGGGCGCGAGGTGAACGAACTGGACCCTTTATTGATCAGCCGCATTCTCCAGGGCCGGATTTTGACCGTGGCCGGCAGTCAATGGCAGCTGAATGTGCTGCACCTGGTCTTGGGAGAACGCGTGCGCGTGTTTCTGTCCATCAAGCCCGTGGAGCCTCCCGCCAAGCCCGGCATCGGGCGCCCGCCGCGCGGCCCATCGCGGCCGCAGCGCCGCGCACCAAGAAGCCGGCGGCTGATTCAGTCCTCATAATCGCCGCGCAGATCGCCGAAGTCCGGGCCGGGATCTGCTTCATCCGGATCTTCCGCCCACAGCCGGTCCGCCCAGTCGCGGGCAGGCCCACTCATGGGCAGCTCCGGAGTGCTCAGCCAGGGGTCTTTGCCTCGCCCTTCCTCGAAATGCCTCTCCAGAAGCCGCACCTGATTTTCGCGTTCCTGGGCCAGCGACCTCTGCCGATTCCACTGGACGGGGGCAGTTGTGGAGCGGGCCGAAGGGGAATCGGTCCGCGCATGACCGTAACGGTTCATGGAGTTTCCTCCTTCCCTCGGCCATGACCACCGGCCTGCTTCTATTTTAATCTCTCCCGTCCGCCCTGGCTAGATACCCAAAACGAAAGAACTGCCACCCCGTCAGGATTCTACCGGCTCGGCGTGGATGTCCGCCCCCAGGGCACGGAACTTGTCCTCAAAGTGCTCATAGCCGCGCCGCAGATGCTCCACGCCCAGAACCTCGGTGACGCCCTCTGCAGCCAAACCCGCCAGCACCAGAGCTGCCGATGCCCGCAGGTCCGTGGCCTCCACCGGCGCCCCCGTGAGCTTGATCACACCCCGCACGATGGCCGTGTCCCGCTCCACCCGGATGTCGGCGCCCATGCGCAGCAGCTCGTCCACATAGCGGAACCGGTCGAAAATGGTCTCGCGGATCACAGACGTCCCCTCTGCCAAGGACATGGCCGCCACGAAAGGCTGCTGCAGATCCGTGGGAAAGCCGGGGTATGGTGCGGTCTCCACGTCCACTGCCCGCAGGCGCTGGGGCGCAGCCACACGCACCGTGGTCTCGTCCTCCTGCACTTCGGCGCCGGCCTCCTGGAGCTTGCGCAAGAGGGCGTTCAGGTGCTCCGGGACCACATCCTCCACGGTGATGTCCCCCTGCGTGATGCAGGCAGCCAACAGATAGGTGCCGGCCTCGATCCGATCCGGCAGGATGGTGTGCTGGGCGCCCTTCATCCGTTCGACGCCTTCGATCCGGATCACATTGGTGCCTGCGCCCCGGATATTGGCGCCCATGGTGTTCATGAAGATGGCCAAATCCACAATTTCCGGCTCCCGGGCGGCGTTCTCCAGAATGGTGGTTCCCTGGGCCAGGCTGGCCGCCAGCATCAGGTTGACGGTGGCGCCCACACTGGAACGGTTGATGAAATACCGGGTTCCGGTGAGGCGGCCCGGCGAACGGGCGATCATCATGCCGTGCTCGATGCTGGTCTCCGCGCCCAGGGCCTGAAAGCCGCGGATATGGAAATCCACGGGCCGCGAGCCCAACGAGCAACCGCCGGGCAACGGCACCTGAGCCTCTCCTTTGCGCGCCAGCAGAAGGCCGGCCACATAAAACGAGGCACGCATGCGGCGTACCAGCTCGTAGGGGGCCTCGGTTTTCAGCTCACCCGGCAATATGTGCAAAGCTTTGTCCTGATCCCGCCAAGCCTGGATGCCCAGTTCCTGCAGGATCTGGCACATGGTGTGGATGTCTTCTTCTTCCGGAACATGGTAAAGAATGGATTCGCCGTCCCCCAGGGCCGCGGCGGGAATAATGGCCAAGGCGCTGTTCTTGGCGCCGCTGATGGGCACCCGGCCCTGCAACCGCCTGCAGCCTCGAATGACCAGTTTTTCCATGCTGTCTTGACGCTCCCGGCACTCCGAGATTTGCGGCGGCCGCCCTCAGGCCACCTCCCGGGGCCACATCCCCCAATATTTGACCAGAATACGCAGCTCTCCTGCCTCTACCAAAACAATCCTACCCAAATCGGCGAAAAAAAACCACCTGCCCCATGGGGCAGGTGGCGGCCCGGGACCGGGTTACCAGAGACGTTCTTCCTCCAGTGGTACGGACCAGTTGGAACCGCTGTTGTTGTCCCAGTGGTCAGCGCTGTCCACAAAGCAGAAGTTGAACCGGTCCGCCTCCGGATGCATGGGGACCTCCGCCACCCAGGTGCCGTCCATGGCTCTGCGCATGGGCACGTCCAGCACGTCGTACCAGGCGCCGCTGCCAAAGCCACCATGCAGGTAGACCTGGTCCGCCCCGCTTTGGGCCAGCAGGCCGTTGTAGCGTACCAGCACCTTTTCACCGGGTTTGGCGCCGGATGGGTCGACCTCTATGCCGCCTGGCAGCACAGTGCCTCCCCGTGGGCGCTTGAACAAGCCGAAGACCACGGAACCACCTCCCTGGTGTCGGTTCGGGCGGATCTTAGTGTGTCCCGGGCTGGCGGCGGCGCTGCTGGGGAGTGGCGGAAACAGGGTCAAAGTTCGCGTGAAGTAGAAGTAGAAGTAGACGGCGGTGGGCGAGGGTCAAAAGAGGGTGTTGATCGGCGGTCAAAGCCGTGGTATAATCACTTTTGTCGTTGGGGGGTCGTCTAAAGGTAGGACAGCGGACTCTGGATCCGTTAGTGAGGGTTCGATTCCTTCCCCCCCAGCCACAACGTAACAGGCCAAAAGGCCCCGTAAAGAGTTCGGGAGAATTGAAAGCTCAGACGCGCCGTCTGAGCTTTTGTCGTCTGTAGAGGTATGGGCCGCTTGTCTGACTATCCACCGGAACAAAGTTCCGCCGGGCCCGGACCCGATGTTCCCGCGCGGGTCCAGCCGCCGGGTGCGGCCGGTGCCGCTGCCGGCGGCCGCAATGCCTATGCGCCGGCACCGTGGCTTTGGCGTTCAGCGGGCTGGCTCACGCAGCAGCTGGGCGTCGGCGATGCTTCCGACATGCCCCGGCTCATCTGGATCCTGGCTTTGGGCGGATTTATTTCCAGCATCGGATCGGCCTTCGTCTGGCCTTTGAACACCATCTACATCCACTTTGTGCTGGGAAAGCCTTTGGCTTTGGCAGGACTGGCCCTGATGCTGCAGGCGGGCCTCTCCGTGGTGGGCCAGATTGCCGGCGGCATTCTGCACGACCGTTTTGGCGGCAAAGGGGTCATCCTGGCCGGCCTGGGCCTCAGTGCCAGCATGCTGACCGTCATCGGCCTGGTGCGGATCTGGCCCGTGTACTTGTGCGCCATGGCCGCGCTGGGATTCAGCTACGGGCTGATCGATCCCGCCACCAGCGGATTGGTGGCGCGGGCCTGGCCCGGCGGCGGGCGGCGGGGATTCAACTTCCTGTATGTGGCCCGTAACGCCGGGGTGGCCATCGGAACCGCCATCGGCGGACTCCTGGCCCAGGTCTCCTTCACCCTGGCCTTTCTTTCCAACGCCACCATTGCGCTGATCTACGGGTGGATGGTCCTGCGTTGGGTGCCCTGGCGCATCCCCCGGACGGAGCCGCAAGGGACAGCGCAGCCGGTGGCGAGTGCGGCGGGGGACTGCCCGCAGGAGGAGGGCGCGGCAAGGGCCCCTGCGCAGGCGGCCCAGGCGGTCATCGCCAACCCCGGGCCATCCGGCCCGGGAAAGGAACCCCCGGCCAGCCATCGCCTGGCTTGGGTGGCGCTGGGACTGGTCTCGGTGGCCGTAGCCCTGGTTTGGCTATCGTACAGCCAATGGCAGGCCGTGGTGTCGGTCTATATGCAGACCCTGGGCTACAGCCTGGCGGCGTACAGCGTTCTTTGGACCATCAACGGAGTGCAGATTGTGGTGGGCCAGCCGTTGGTCACCACGGCGGTCAGGCGGCGTCTGCACAGCCTGCCGCGGCAGCTCACTGCGGGCGGACTGCTTTTCACCGCCGCCTTCGTGCTGATCTGGCTCTGGCCGCAATATGCCGGCTTTGTGGTGGGCATGGTGATCCTGACCTTCGGCGAAATGCTGGTGTTGCCCGCCCTGCCGGCAGTGGCCGCAGAGCTGGCTCCCTCCCATCAGCAGGGCCGTTTTCAAGGTATCCTGGGCGGGGCCGGGTCGGTGGGACGTATGTTCGGCCCGGTGGCCGGAGGGACCCTCTACGACCGGTGGTCCCCGCCGGGAGTTCTGGCTGCCGCCGGACTGGTCTGCCTCACGGCCACGGCGGTGTTCACCCTGTACGGACTCCTTTTCCGGCGCGTCCGTTCCTCCCGCGACTCTTGATGCTGGCATGCAGTCGCGCGCCCCGGCGTATATCTCCCTGGGTGAAGCTGAGGTGCGGATCATTCTGCTTTCCTTGCCGCGCTCCGGAGCCAAGCGCTGGCTGGCGGTTGCCCCGATCCTTCTGGGCTTGGCTTTCGCCGCCAGTGCCGGGCTTTTCCCGCTGGCCCGGGGCGCCTTGCGTCCGGCTGCCGGCGCGCTGGCCGGCTGGCGCATTGTGGTGGATCCGGGGCACGGAGGCATCGACGGCGGTACCAACCGCCAGGGCCTCATGGAGAAAGACATCGTCCTGGACGTCGGCCTGAAGCTGGCCCAGTTCCTGCGCATGCAGGGAGCCCAGGTCTTTTTGACCCGCGATTGCGACATGGACGTGACGCAGCACTATCAGGGGCCCGCCCGGGGCCGCCACAGCCAAGACCTGGGCGGACGCGTACAATTCACTGCCCGTGTCAAGGGGGACCTGATGGTGAGCCTGCACGTGAATTCCAGCAGCGACCCAGCGACGCGCGGGCCCAGCATTTATTATGGCACCCGTAATCCACACAGCCGGCGCCTGGCGGAACTCATCTACGAAGAGCTGGGTGAGGTGCACACCCGCCGCAGCCGCTTTGCCATCTGGCCCGGCCGCGGGCTTTACGTTCCCTCGCGGGTGGAGGTCCCCATGGCCCTGGTGGAGCTGGCCTACATTTCCAGCCCTGCCGACCGCCAGCTTCTGACCGACGAGAATTTCCGCTACCAGGCCGCCTTGGCCATAGGCCGCGGCATCGCCCGCTTCTGTGCCGGGATGGGCCGCCGCACCCCGGCCGGAACCAACCCGGGTCCTACGGCGTTTAGAAGTTCGTGACCCAAAACGGCATCGCATGACAGGAATCGAGGCATTTCATGGCATGTCGCCCTTGCTTGGACACGTCCACTGGCTTACCGCAGTTGGCACCGGCCTGATTCAAGGGGTCGTAGAATGGCTTCCCGTCAGCAGCAAGACCATGAGCGCCCTTTTTCTCATGGCGGCGGGAGTGTCCGCCCGCAACGCGTACACGCTGGGCCTTCTGGCCAATTTTGGTTCCTTTTTTGCCGCATTGTACTATTTCCGGCGTGAAGTGGGGATGATGCTGCGGGCTCTGGCGCATCCCTTGGACGCTGGCGAAGGCGCAACCCTGCTGCGGTTCGTGGTGCTGGCAACCCTGGCCACCGGCGTCGTAGGCCTGCCCCTCTACGTGCTGATGAGCCGGACGTTTTCGGCCGTCGGCGGCTCCGTGGCCATGCTGATCATCGGCGTCTTGCTGCTGGGGACCGCCGCCATTGCCCGCAAGAAAGAACGCCTGCTGGCTGCGGAACAGGCGCAGTCCCTGCCAGGCCCAACGAAGGAAATGGGCACGCCCCGGATCACGCCGGCAGCCGCGCTGATCGTGGGAGCCTTTCAAGGGGTTGCGGCCCTTCCAGGCATCAGCCGCAGCGCTCTGACCATGACGCCCATGCTCTGGCTGGGATACAGCGGGGATCAGGCCCTGCGGCTTTCCTTCCTGTTGGACGTGCCGGGGCTCCTGGGAGCAGGGGCCGTGCCCATGGTGGTGAACCACGGCGGCGAGCTGGCCATATCGGCCATCGGGCCGGGGACCGCGGCCATCATGCTGCTGGTCAGCGCCGTCGTCAGCCTGCTGACCATCGACGCCATCCTGAAGGCCTCCCGGCGGCTGCCCACATCGGTGGTGACCCTGGCCATCGCCGTCTTGACCATCGCCGTGGCTTTGGTCTTGATGCGGGTCTGAAGCCATTGCCAGGCACAGCCATTGCCAGGCACCGCGGCCGGCGGGTTTGGCCCGGTCCGGGGCCGGGACCACAAAAAAAGCCTTCTCACGGTGAGAAGGCTTTTGCCATGCTGGTAGCCCCGAGGGGATTCGAACCCCTGCTACCGCCGTGAGAGGGCGGCGTCCTAGACCGCTAGACAACGGGGCCTCATGCAAAACCAAGTATACCATATGTGCCGGGCGGCTGTAAAGGGGACGCAATCACTCACGTAGAATCTTACCGAAGGGGATCCGGCTCACTCACGACGAAATCTTACCGAAGGGATGGTCATGCGAATGTCACTCAGAAGCCGTCGTGAGTACCTGCGTACCATGCGCGAACGGTACGCTGCTGCGCACCAGCGCAGTGCGAAAGCCCGGATCATCGACGAAGTGGTCGACACCCTTCAGTACCACCGGAAATACGCCATTCAGGTGCTGGGTAGCAGCCACGAGCTGGCGCCGCCAGCGACCCGGTCCCGGAGGCAGCGGCCCCTCCGGTATTTGGAGGCCTTGCCCGTGATCCAGACCGTTTGGGAAGCCTTGGATGATCCTTGTGCAGAGCGGCTTCAGCCCGTCCTGCTGGACACTGCAAAGCTCCTGGCCGCCCACGGAGAGCTCACTTTGACCCCCCTTATCCGGACGCAGTTGAGCCAGATCCGCCGTGCCACCCTGGCCCGGCGGCTGGCGCGTATGCCTTCCCCGAAAAGCCGTCGGGCCCTGCCCCACCAAAGGCCGGGTGCCCGTCTGCGCTCGGAAGTGCCCGTGGGGCGCTATGATTGGGACGAGAGCCGCGTCGGGTCCCTGGAGCTCGACCTGGTCGAACACAACGGCGGGGATGCTTCAGGCCAATATGCCTACACCCTCACCGTCACGGACGTGGTGAGCGGCTACAGCCGTCGCCGTGCCGTCTTGGGGCGTGGACAGCTCGGGGTGCTCCGGGAGCTGGAGCGTATCCTGGCAGAGTTCCCCTTTGCGGTCTGGGCCTTACATAGCGACAGCGGCTCCGAGTTCCTCAATGCCTATCTGATTCGCTTTGCCAAAGACCATCATCTCCGGTTCTTCCGCAGCCGCCCCTATCAGAAGAACGACAACCCGCACGTGGAGCAGAAGAACCGCCAGTTTGTGCGGGAGATCGTGGGCTACAGCCGTTACCAAACGCCGCAGGACGTGGAATGGCTGAATCAGGTCTACGCCACGCTGGACCTCTACGCCAACCTATTCCTGCCCATGCGCAAGGTGGTTTTCAAGCAACGGGAGGGCAGCCACGTGAGAAAGCGCTATGACCAAGCCATGACCCCGGTACAACGCCTGCTGGCTCTGAACGCCGCCGATGCCCCCACAAGGTGGCGGCTGCAGCACCAGCGCCACACCCTGAACCCTCTGGCCCTGCACCGCGAGCTGGAACGGCTCCTGGCCCAGGGCCCGCCGCCGAGGCAGCCATGGCTGCCTCCCCCTTGGGTTAGGTCCTTAGGTGAGTGAGCCATCCCCCTTGGGTAAGGTTTTTACGTGAGTTGACACGGGGGAGGAGCCGCCTCCTGCGGCCTCCTGTGGCGTTGAACCTGGCGGAAGCCACGCCGGAGGCGGCCTGCATGCCGGGCCGGACGGGCGGCGCCGGGCCCGGCGCGCCCGCTCCGGAGTACCCGCTCCGGGGTACCCTCCCTAGGAACGCCCAGCGGCCTGCCGCAGGCGCCGCACGCTCTCGTCGCGCCCCAAAAGCTCCACCACGTCGTAGATGCCGGGGCTCACCTTGCGGCCAGTCAAGGCCGCCCGCGCCGGATGAATGAGCTCCCCGGCCGAGATGCCCAGTTCCTCCTGCACGGCTGCAAACGCCGCCTGGATGTTCTCCTGATGGAACGGCTCCGTCGCTTCCAGCCGGTCCGCCAGCTTCTGTAGCCGCGCGGCCGCCCCCGGCTGCGCCAGGAAAGCGGCTGCCGCCTCCTCCACCGGGTTGTCCGCCGTGAAAAAGTAGCGGACAGCCTCGGGAAACGCAGCCAGGGTGCGCACCCGGGTCTGCATGAGCTGCAGGGCGCGCTGCACCCGCTGCCGCACTTCCGCCGGGGCCTCTGCGGGGGAAGGCTCCTGCACCAGCCCCCCAGCCTGCATGAAGGGCCAGGCGGCCTGGGTGAGCTGCTCCGGGCTGAGCTTACGCAGGTAAACCCCGTTCATCCACTCCAGCTTCTGGTTGTCGAACACCGCCGGGTTTTTGCCCACCCGCTCCAGGGTGAAGTGACGGATCAGCTCCTCCCGGCTGAAGATCTGCTCCGTGGCGTTCAAGGACCACCCCAAAAGGGCCAGATAGTTGATCATGGCCTCCGGCAAATAACCGTTGTCTTTGTACTGCCCTACGCTGGTGGCGCCGTGGCGCTTGCTCAGGCGCGTGTGGTCCGGCCCCAGGATCATGGAGAGGTGGGCGAATTTCGGCGGCTCCCAGCCCAGGGCGCGGTAAATCTGGATCTGTTTGGGCGTGTTGGAGATATGGTCATCGCCCCGGATCACGTGGGTGATCTTCATGGACGCATCGTCCACCACGGCGGCGAAGTTGTACGTGGGCACGCCGTCGTGTTTCAGCAGGACGAAGTCCTCCAGCACGTCGTTTTCAAAGCGCATGCGGCCGCGGATGAGGTCATCCACCACCGTGGCGCCGGTGTCCTCGCTGTAGAACCGCAGCACGGGCTGGCGTCCTTCGCCGCGCAGGCGTTCCTGCTCCTGGGGCGTCAGATGGAGGCACTTGCGGTCGTACTTCCACGCCTCCTGGTTGTCCCTGGCCTGCTGGCGGCGCTCCTCCAGCTCCTCCGGCGTGCAGAAGCACCAATAGGCCCGGCCGGCTTCCACCAGTTTCTGCGCGTAGTGCTGATAAAGATCCAGCCGCTCGGTCTGCACATAGGGCGCATAGGGCCCCCCGATGTCAGGGCCTTCGTCCCAGTCCAGGCCCAGCCAGCGCAGGCTGTCCAAAATGGCGGTGACAGATTCCTCCGTGGAGCGCGCCAGGTCCGTGTCCTCGATGCGCAGCACAAACGTGCCTCTGTTGTGCCGGGCAAAAAGCCAGTTGAAAAGGGCGGTCCGGGCGCCGCCCACGTGGAGATACCCGGTGGGGCTCGGCGCAAAACGAACACGAACAGGCTCAGACCATTCCGCACGCGGCAACGAAAACATCCTCCTGACCGGTGTCGGGCGGCGCGGGCAAAAGGGACCGGGCCCCGCCACAGGAGGGTGGGGCCTCCGGGAAGCAAGAAAACTGCCCGGGGCCACTCGGGCTTATCTGTCCTTATCCTTTATTTTCTTCGCCAGGAATCCCACAAGCTCCTGCCAGCGGCCCAGGGCCCGGCGAACGATCGGTCTGCTGCAGGCGCCGCCGGCGGTGGGCGTGGGCCCTGGGATCCGCCTCCGGCCGCATGCCGATCTGGTCCGCAATCTCATACAAATACCCGCCGCTGTCCAGGGCGCGGAAGCGGTGGCCCACCCGGCCAGGAACCTGGGCCAGCGCGGGAGCCTGCTGTACCGGCTCCCCGCGGGGAACACTGCCCCGGGGAGCGCTGCCCTGCGGCCGCGCCTTTCCCGGTTGCGAGCGCAGATTGCGCTTCTTGCCTGCCATCGATGGGGTCCCTCCTTTTGCCTCCGCTGCTTTCGCTGCCGCAGGCAACCCCGTCTCAGACTTACTTTCCCCACAGATGACGGGCTTATCCCGGGAAAGCCAGGGCTTCTCCCCGGTCCTTTATTCCCGCTTTGGCAGCGGCCAGGCCACATTCCTCTGGGGCGGCTTCACCGCCTCCAGGACCATCTGCGCCGCAGCCAGCACCCAGCCCTCGTCCAGGGCAGTGAACTGCCCGTTTTTCAGAATGACCTGCCCGGCCACCAGCACGTCCTGGACATCGCCGCCATGGCAGGCATACACGAGATCGGACCAAACATCCCAGGCAGGCCAGCGGTGGGACATGGGCTTGCGCAGAATCACCAGGTCCGCCCAGTTCCCCACCTTCAAGGCGCCGATTTCCGGCCAGCGCAGGGCCTTGGCTCCCCACTGCGTGGCCATGGCCACCACTTGCGGCGCCGGCAGAACGGTGGGGTCATGGGTGCGCCCTTTTTGGGCGATGGCGGCCAGGCGCATCTCCTGGAACAAATCTTGGTTGTTGTTGCTGGCCGGGCCGTCCGTGCCCAGCGCCACCGTGATGCCCGCGTCCAGCATTTCCTGGACAGGGGCGATGCCGTTGCCCAGCTTCAGATTGCTGGTGGGGTTGTGGGAGACGGCGACGCCGTGGCGGGCCAGGATCCGGATGTCGCCGGAGGTCACCTGCACGCAGTGAGCAGCCACGGCCGGCAGCTCCCAGGCGCCCAGGCGCTCCAGGGTGGCCACCTCCGTCTCGCCGAACTGCTCCTGGTGCCGCCGGCATTCCTCCGGCGATTCGGCCACGTGGATATGCAGGCCTGCGCCCAGGGCCGCCGCCCGCTCCACCACCTGGGCGAGGAAGGCGGGCGGGCAGGTGTACGTCGCGTGCGGCGCCATGCACACCCGGATACGCCCGCCGGCGGCGCCGTTCCACTTTTGGTAGAACTCCTCCGCCTGGGCCAGGGCCCGCTCCGCAGATTGCGCGTCGATGCCGCTCAGGCCCCACCCCAGCACGGCCCGCATGCCGCTGTCCGCCACGGCTTTGGCCGCATCCTCCATGAAGAAATACATGTCGTTGAGGGTGGTGATGCCGCCGCGGATCATCTCCATGCACGAAACCAGGGTTCCCCAATACACCGCCTCGCCGCTCAGCCGCGACTCAAAGGGGAACACCAGCCGCTCCAGCCACTCCAAAAGGGGCCGGTCTTCGGCGTAACCCCGCAGCAGGGACATGGCCGCGTGGGTGTGGGTGTTGATCAGCCCGGGCATGATGACCCTGCCCCCCAGCGGCCAATGCTGCAGGCCTTCCCGGAAGTATTTCTCGCGCCGGGCAGGGGTCAGCGCCGCCCCGGCGTAGATGATCCGGCCGTTGCGCACCGCCACGTCGCCAGGCGCCCAGACCGGCCCGTCCGGAGCCGAGGTGACCACGATGCCGTCGGTGAACAAGTACCCTGTGCCGCCCGCTTTGCTCCGGTTTTCCGTCTTCTGTGCCGCATCCATGATGACGCCGCATCCCTCCCGTCCTGCCCCAACCCACCCTGCTGCTCAGGCCCAGCTGTTCAGATAGGCCTGCTGCTCCGGGGTGAGCTGATCGATCCGGACGCCCAAAGCCTGAAGCTTTTCCATGGCCACCTGCCGGTCGATCTCAGGCGGCACAGGCCAGACCGCCGCTTTCAGCTCCTGATGATGGCCGGCCAGATACTCCAGGCTGCGGGCCTGGAGGGCGAAGCTCATATCCATGATCTCCGCCGGATGCCCGTCGCCGCAGGCCAGATTCACCAGCCGCCCCTCCCCCAGCAGGTAGACCCGGCGCCCGTTGGGCAAAGCGAATTCCTCGATGTTCTCGCGCACGGTCTGGCGGCTCACGGCCAGTTCCGCCAGCTGGCGGACGCTGACCTCCACGTCGAAATGCCCAGCGTTCGCCAGGATGGCGCCGTCTTTCATGCTCAGAAAATGCTCGCGCACGATGACGTCCTTGTCCCCGGTGACCGTGATGAAGAAATCGCCGACTTGGGCCGCCTCGGCCATGCGCATGACCTGATAGCCGTCCATGAGGGCTTCCAGGGCGCGGATGGGGTCGACTTCCGTGACGATGACCCGGGCGCCCAGCCCTTCGGCCCGGCGGGCCACACCGCGGCCGCACCAGCCGTAGCCCGCCACCACCACGGTTTTGCCTGCCACCACCAGGTTGGTGGTGCGCAGGATGCCATCCCAGACCGACTGCCCTGTGCCGTAGCGATTGTCGAACAAATATTTGCAGTATGCATCGTTCACCGCCACCACAGGGAAAAGCAGGGCCCCGGCCCGCTCCATGGCCCGCAGGCGCAGCACGCCGGTGGTGGTCTCCTCGGTGCCGCCCCACACCGATTCCGCCTGGGCCTTCCGCTCGGTGTGCAAAAGGTGCGTCAGGTCCCCGCCGTCATCCAGAATGAGCTGGGGCCGGGCGTCCAGGACCCGCAGCAGGTGGGCCCGGTATTCGCCGGCGGTGGCACCGTGCCAGGCATAGACCGCTACACCGCGGCGAGCCAGGGCGGCGGCCACGGCGTCCTGGGTGGAGAGCGGGTTGCTCCCTGTCACAGCCACTTGGGCGCCGCCGTCGCGCAGCACCAGGGCCAGGTAAGCCGTCTTGGCCTCCAGATGGATGCTCATGCCGATGCGCAGGCCCTGAAACGGCTTGCGGCGCAGGAAATCCTCCCGGATGGCGGAGAGAACCGGCATGTGGTGCATGACCCAGCCGATGCGGCGGTCTCCTTCGTCGGCCAGGGAGGGGTCGCGGATCAAGGAAGGCGCCAGGGTCAGGTCGTCCGTCTGCATGAAAGGTGCGTCCTTTCCTGAACTTTTTCTATTTTTGTCGTTGGTATGAGAAACCCATCCGGGGCCGGTCAGCTGGGACGGCCCAGGCTGCCCAGCTCGCGGGCGGCCTCGTGACAACCCCGCGCGCAATGGCGGCCCGGGGGCACCCGGCCGATGGCGGCGAAAAGCAGCCGCTGCAGCTTAGTGGCGTTCTCCTCCATGACCGCCAGCACTTCGGCGTGCGTCAGCTTGGTCGGGCTGATGCCGGCTGCGAAATTGGTGATCATGGCGATCCCGGCGTAGCACATTTGCGCCTCGCGGGCCAACACCACCTCCGGCACCTGGGTCATGCCCACCACATGGGCACCCCAGGAGGCAAACAGGCGCACCTCCGCCGGCGTCTCGTAGCGGGGCCCCTCGGTGCACACATATGTTCCTGTGGGATGGACAAAGAGGCCCACCTCGCGGGCGGCGTCCAGAAGGTATTGCCGGAGCTCGCCGCAGTACGGTTCCGTGTAGTCCACATGGACCACGCCGGCGTCGCCGCCTTCAAAAAAGGTGGAGTCGCGCCGGTGGGTCATGTCGATGAAATCATCCAAAAGGCAAAAATCCCCGGGCTTCCATTCGGGCTGCAAAGATCCCACGGCGGCGGTGGCGAAGATGCTCTTGACCCCCAGCTGGTAGAGGGCATAGATGTTGGCCCGGTAATTCACCCGGTGCGGCGGCACGGCGTGCCCAGCTCCATGCCGGGCCAGGAAAGCCACCTCCCGCCCCTGGAACGTGCCCACCTGCACCTGCACGTCCCCGTAGGGCGTGGAAACCGCAACTGCGTGCACATCCTGCAAAACTCCCGGGTCGTAGACCCCGGTTCCCCCGATCACGGCAATTTCCATCCTGCTGCTTCCTTTCGTAAAGTCTCGCGTGTCCGCTAAGCGTCCACCAGGCGTTTGATCACCGCTTCCATGCGGTCCAGGCCCTTGAGAATGTTCTCCATGGAGGTAGCGTAGGAGAGCCGCAGGCAGCGGGGCTCGCCAAACGCCTCCCCCGGCACCACCGCCACCTTGCCCACCTCCAGCAGCAGCTCGGCCAAATCCCGGCTGCTATGGATCACCCGCTCCGGATAGGCGTTCTGACCGGGCCAGCGCCGGCCGAAAAGCTGGCTTACATCCGGGAAGGCATAAAACGCCCCTTCCGGCATCGGACAGCGCACGCCGGGGATGCGCTGCAGCCGCTGGACCATATAATCCCGCCGCTGCAGGAATTCAGCCCGCATGCTGCCCAGCTGGCTCTGGTCGCCGGTGAGGGCTGCCAGGGCCGCCCATTGGCTGATGGAGGTGGCATTGGACGTGCTGTGGCTTTGCCAATTCACCATGGCTTTGATCAGCGCCGTGTCGTCGGCTGCGGCGTAGCCGATGCGCCAGCCGGTCATGGCGTAGGTCTTGGACACCCCGTTGATAATCACGGTGTGGGCCTTGATCTCGGGGCCGAGGCTGGCGATGGACACGTGCTCCGCTTGGCCAAAAATCAGGTGCTCGTAGATCTCGTCGGAAACCACCAGCAGGCCGTGGCGCAGGGCAAAAGCCGCAATCTGCTCCAACCGATCCCGCGGATACACGGCGCCGGTGGGATTGTTGGGGGAGTTCAGGATCAGGGCGCGAGTCCGCGGGGTCACGGCCTTTTCCAGGTCCTCGGGCCGGGGCCGGAACCCGTCCTCCGCACGGGCGGGCACGATGACCGGCTCGCCGCCGGCCATGCGCACCTGTTCCACGTAGCTGACCCAATACGGCGCCGGGACGAGGACCTGGTCCCCCGGGTCCAGCAGACATTGAAACAGCATGTACAGGGCGTGCTTGGCGCCGGCGGTGATGACAATCTGCTCCGGCGAATACTCCACGCCGTTTTCGTTTTGCAGCTTCTCGGCCACCGCCTGGCGCAGCTCGGGAATGCCGGCGGAAGGCGTGTAGTGCGTAAAATTCTCCCGGATGGCGGTGATGGCCCGCTCCTTGGCCGGAAATGGAGTGGGAAAATCCGGCTCCCCGGCGCCGAAGCTGATCACATCCACGCCGGAGCGGACCAATTCCTTGGCCCGGGCGTCCATGGCCAACGTAGCCGACGGCTGGATGCCGCGGGCGCGCTGCGATAGTGCGATCATGGCTCTCCCCCCATGCACTGCCTATTCGTCAAGAACCGAAGCTTTCCTCCAGATGGCGCGCGTCGTTGTAGCGCACCAGGCGGGGGCCGCTGGGGTGAAACTCGATGGCGCTGAGGGCGGTGTTGGCGGCCACGAAACGGCGGTTGTAGGCCAGATCCAGGCCCAGGGCCAGCGAAAGGGCCACGCGCAAAGGCCCGGCATGGGTCACCACCAGCACCGTCTCGCCAGGCTCGTGGCAGTGCTGCGCCAGAATGAGTTCCAAAGCGGAGCGCACCCGCACGGCCAGGTCCTGGTAGGATTCGCCGCCTTCGGGGCGCATGTGGGCCAGGTCCCGCAGATACGCCTCCCGCTGGCCGGGATAGCGTTCCTCGATCTCTTCCCAGGAAAGGCCCTGCCAGCAGCCGAAGGAAAGCTCGCGCCAAGCGGGCAAGGGCTCCGGGTGGAGCCCCTGGCTCCGGGCCACCGGTTCGGCGGTGGCCAAGGCCCTGGACAGATCGCTACAGTATACCGCCGCCAGTTTGACCCGGGACAGCCGCGCCGCCAGCAGTTCTGCCTGGCGCAGGCCCTCGCTGTTGAGGGGGATGTCCAGCTGCCCCTGGATGCGCCGGTCACAGTTCCAGGCCGTTTGGCCGTGGCGCGCCAGAAGAACGCGTGGCCAGCCCTGGGGACGGGTGGGGGTGAAAGAGGCCACCGGCGCGGGAGTCCAAGCCGGCGGCGTTTGTGGTGGATTAGGGGCGCTCAAGACAGCCTCTCCTTCGTGTGCGCCCGGGGCGGGGTCACGCCCTCCGCCCCAGTCCGTGCTGCACCAGACTGGATAGATGGCCCAACGTGCTGCACTCGAAAAGACGGCACCAGGGGCGCAACCGGCGCACGGCCGGGAAGCGGGGCCATTGCTGCCGGGGCAGCGGATTCAGCCAGACAATCTGCCGGCAGCGGCGCCGCAGGCGGGCCACCTCCCGGACAGCCTGGTCCAGGGCCATGGTGCGGCCGTCGCTCAAAATCAGCACCACGGTCCGGGGTCCCACCGCGTGGGGATATTCCCGGCGCAGCGTGAGCAGAGCCCGGCCCAGATGGGTTCCTTCCCCCCACTGCCGGCTGGAGGCCATGACCCGGCTGGCGGCCACGCTCAAGGGGCCGTCTGCAATCTGGTGCGCAAGCGCAGGCTCCAGGTCCTCGGCGAACAAGAACACCCGCAGGCCATGCACTTCTTTTGCCAGGCCGTACAGGAATTGTATCACGAAACGGGCATAACGGGCCATGGAACCGGAGACATCACACAACAGGAGGAGGTCGGGCCGGCTGGCGCGGCGGGACCGGTAGTGCCGCTGCAGCATGACCCCGCCGTGCTGGATGCTGGCGCGGGCGGTGCGGCGGAAATCCAGGGCCTGGCGGCGGCGGGCGCTTTGCCGGTAGCGGCGGGACAGCCCGGTGGCCATGCGGCGGGCGGCAGTGCGGGCCAGCCGGTGGAAGTGCGGGAGCTCCTCGGGGTTCAGCTGTGCCAGGTCCCGCTGCAACGCGCCCTCCAGCGCGGCCTTGTCCGCAGGCTGCCCCCCTGGCTCTGTCCGCGACGGCTGCAGTTGCGCCCACAGGGCCTCCAGCAGCGGGTCACCGGGGGGCGGCAACTCCTCCGGGGCGGCCGGGTCGGCCAGTTGACGGCGCCAGAGGGCCAATCTGCTTTGAACTGCGCGCGTCAGAAAATTCCCCAGGGGGCTGCCGGGTTGGCGTTGGACAGGGCTTTGCCGGGCGAAAGACCGCAGCCGCCGGCGCTCGGCCTCGGGCAGGCGCCAGTAGACCTGGCTATCCTCGTACGAAAGCGGCAGGCCCAGATCCTCCTGCGCCCGCCGGTGGGCCTGCTCCCGCTGCTCCGCCCGGGCCAGGTACTGCTGCACCTGCTTTTGCTGGCGCTGGGGATCGGCAAAGACCAGATCGAAGGACTTTTCGAATAGAGGCCGGTGCGCCGCCCGTTTCACCAGGGTGGCGGCCAACGCCTGCCGCACCTGGCCGCGCCGGGACCAGTCCACCCAGGTCAAAGCCTGCAGCGCATCCACGATTTCGCTGGGGCCCACCGGGCAGCCGCCGCGCCGCAGCAGGCCCGCCAGGCGCAGCACGGCCTGGATGGCGTCTCCGGGCTTCCCCTGGGAACCGCAGGCTTTCTCCTCAAGCACCCTGCACCCACTCCGGCAGCCCCTGGCCCCTTAGCTGGTGGCGGAGGGCGTCCTGGTCTGCCTTGTTCTTGAGGAGGATGTTCAGCGTGGCCTCGGCGTGGACGGCGTTCATTTCCGGCAGGGCGGTGTCCGCGCAGAGCAGCGCCAGGGCCCGGGCCCAGTCCAGGGTCTCGGCGATGGCCGGTTTTTTCTCCAGATCCAGTTCCGTGCGGATCTTATGTACAGCCCGGGCAATCTGCCCCGCCAAAGCCGTAGAGATCCCCGGCACCTGTGCCAGAATGATGCGGCGCTCCTTGTCCACGTCCGGGTAATCCAGATACAGATAGAGGCAACGGCGGCGCAGCCCGTCGGAGAGCTCACGCTCGCCGTTGCTGGTCAGCACCACGATGGGGATTTGGCGGGCGCGCAGGGTGCCCAGCTCAGGGATGGAGACCTGGAAGTCCGAGAGCAGCTCGAAGAGGAACGCTTCGAACTCCGCATCGGTCTTGTCGATCTCATCGATGAGCAAAACAGGCCGCTGCTGGGCGCGGATGGCGCGCAGCAGCGGCCTTTCCAAAAGGTACGCGGGGGAAAACAGGTCCTCCTCCGGCAGGGCCGGATCGGGGCTGCCGGGCTGGCGGCGGGCCTGCTCCATCTGGATGCGCAGCAGCTGGCGCTGGTAATTCCACTCGTACAGCGCCCTGCTTTCGTCCAGGCCCTCGTAGCACTGCAGCCGGATCAGCTCCAGGCCGAACACCCGGCTCAGGACCTTGCCGATTTCCGTCTTGCCCACGCCGGCGGCGCCTTCCACCAGAAGGGGGCGCTCCAGGCGCAGAGCCAGGTAGATGGTGAGGGCCGCCACGGGATCACAGATATAGCCCGCCTTCTCCATGGCGGCGGCCAGCGAATCCGGAGTGCAATCTTCCAGCTTCAGGAGAGGATCCATGCTGCTCCTCCCTCGCGCCCCCGGGGCTGCTGCCCTTGCTGTGACCCGAACGGGGTTTACCCGAACTTGTACATCACGCCGAAACCGCCGCGCGGATAGCGCCAGGCGATGGAATGGTACGGGCAGCCGATACGGCAGGCCCCGCATTCCACGCAACCCTCGAACGCCACGGCCAGATGGTCGCCTTCCCAGCTGTACACGTGGGCGGGGCAGAAGTTCAGGCACGGCTTATCCGCGCACTGCCGGCAAAGGTCCTGGTTGGGCACCAGGTGGCTTTCCTTGTCGGGCTTGAAGGTCAGCGTGTAGAGTTTATCCTCAATGGAAGTGCTCATGAGAGCGCCCTCAACCCCTTCCACAAATCGCCCAAGACCGATGTCCAGCGGCGCCGCGCGCGGATCTTCCGCATCATGCGGCGGAACAGCTGGGTCTTGGGCACACTGTCCACCGTATAGAAATCCTGCAAAAGCTCGGCCAGAAGCTCGGGATAGACGGTGATCAGCTCGTGGCGGCTTTCCACGAAAGGCATGATCTTGCGGAAACGCCGCAAATCCTGCAGGATGAAGCTGTTCTCCAGAAGATCCCGGTAGTACGCCATGCTGGCGGCGGAGAAATCCCCGCGCTGATGGGCGCGGATGGCGGTCATGGCCGCCAGGTGGCCGGAGATCATGGCCATGTTGGACCCCTCGCGGGTCAGGGCGTTGACGAACTGCGCCGCATCGCCCACCACCAGCAGCCCGCCCATGTAGAGCTTCGGCAGGGAATTGTAGCCGCCTTCCGGGATCAGATGGGCCATGTATTCCCGCGTCTCGCCGCCGGCCAGGACGGGCTTGATGGCCGGATGCTGCTTCAGCTGGTCCAGCAGTTCGTAGGGCTTGATGCCGGTGCGGGCGAAATCCGAGAGCATGCAGCCCATGCCGATGGAGATCGTATCTTTATTGGTATACAGAAAACCAATCCCCACCATGCCCTTGCTGATGGAGCCCAGGAGCTCATACGCCACGCCCTGGTCGCCTTCGATCTGGAAGCGGCTTTCGATCTTCTCCCGGGGCAGCGCGATGATCTCCTTCACCGCCAACGCGATGGTATGCGGCTCCCATTCCTGGTGCAGGCCCAGGCTTTTCGCCAGGAGGGAATTGACGCCGTCCGCCAGGATCACCACGTTGGCGTAGATCTCGCCCTGGTCGCGGCCCACACGCACGCCCACGGCCTGGCCGTCGCGGACCAGCACCTCGTCCACCGTGGTCTCCGGCACCAGGATGGCTCCGGCTTTCTCCGCCTGCTGGGCATACCAGCGGTCAAAGCGGGCCCGCAATACGGTGAACGCGTTGTAGGGCTCGGCGTCCCAATCTTCGCCGCGGTAGCTGAACTTGGTGGCGCCGCGCTCGCTCATGAGCCAGTACCCCTGCTCCACCAGGTGACGCTCCAGCGGCGCCTCGCGCCAGAACCCCGGCAGGATGACGTCGGTGGGCTGGCGGTAAAGCACGCCGCCCATGACGTTCTTGCTGCCCGGGTAATCGCCGCGCTCCAGAATGAGCACGGAGAGCCCGGCCTTGGCCGCGGTGATGGCGGCGGAAACCCCGGCGGGGCCGGCGCCCACCACGATCACGTCAAAGCGAGTCTTGCCTGGCTCCCGGCGGGAGGCCGCCGGTGCTTTATCCTGAGCTGCCGTCTGGGCTGGAGCCCCCTGGGTTCCGGCAGGCAGCGTCTGGGTGGCCATGCTCACTTCCCCCCTTCTTGCGCCGCAGGCGTGGACTGGGCGGTAGCTGCGGATGCCGGCGCCGCGCTGGATACGGCCGTGGAGGCCGCGGGCTCCTCGGCAGTTCCCTTGCCCAGCGCCGCCCGGAAGGCCCTGGTCAGGGCCGGCACCACCTGCAGGGCGTCGCCCACAATGCCGTAGGTGGCGATTTTAAAGATCGGAGCCTGCGGGTCCTTGTTGATGGCCACAATGATATCGGACCCTTGCATCCCCGCCACATGCTGGATGGCGCCGGAGATGCCCACGGCAAAGTAGACCTTCGGGCGCACTGTGAGGCCTGTCTGCCCCACCTGATGGGCCGCGGAAATCCATCCTGCATCCACCACGGAGCGGGAGGCTCCCACCTCCCCGCCCAGCACGTCGGCCAGCTCGCGCAAGAGCTCGAAATTCTTGGCATTGCCCATGCCGCGGCCGCCCGCCACGATGACCGGGGCCTCCTCCAGGTTGACGTCCTCGCCGCTGTCCCGGACGACCTTCAGGACCTCGGTGATGGCGGTGGACGGGCTGGAAACATAGTCCAGATGCACCACCTGGCCCCGGCGGTTAGGATCCGGCGCCGGCATGGGCAAAACCCGCGGCCGCACTGTGGCCATCTGAGGCCGGTGCTGGTCGCAGACGATGGTGGCCATGATGTTGCCGCCCAGAGCCGGGCGGGTGGCCAGAAGGAGGCGTTTGTCCTTGTCGATGTCCAGCTCCGTGCAGTCCGCCGTGAGGCCCGTCAACAGCTCCGTGGCCACGGCGCTGGCCAGGTCCCGGCCGGTGGTGGTGGCACCCAGCAGGATGATCTCCGGTTTTTTCTCCCGGGCCAGGTGGACGAAGGCATCCATGTAAGGCTCGGTGCGGTAGTCGGCATAGATGGGGGCATCGAACACGTAGACCTGATCCGCCCCGTAGGCGAAAGCCCCGTCTGCCAGGTGGCCCGTCCCGTGGCCCAAAAGCACGCCGCTGACCTGGGTGCCCAACGCGTCGGCCAGGCGCCGGGCCGCGCCCAGCAGTTCCAGGCTCACGCGGGCGATGGCGCCGCGGTCCACCTCCAGAAACACCCAGACGCCGCGATATTCGTCCAGATTGCGGCCCTGCGCCGCCGGATCATGGTTTTGTGCCGCTTGCGCTTCAGGCATGGGCTGCGTTCCCTCCTGTGAGCTCCACGATCTCTTTCAGCACGCCGGTCTTTTCAAACTGCTCCAGCAGGCGTTGGGCCGCCTGCTCCGGCGCCACCGTGGCTGGAGCGATGATTTCGCCTGCCTGGCGCGGCGTGGGCACCGTGGTCTTGCGCACCCGGGTGGGCGAACCCTTCAGCCCCAGCTGGGAACGGTCCACGTCGAGGTCGGCCACGGTCCAGATGCGCGGCTCGTAGCTTCGGGCGCGCAACATGTCCGGAAAGGCCGAATAGCGGAGCTCATTGATTTCTTTCAGGACGGTGAGCAGGGCGGGAAGCTTGGCACGCACAATCTGGCGGCCCCGCTCCAGCTTGCGCTGGACCACCACTTCCCGGGCAGCAGGGTCAAAGCTGTCAATCTGCAGCACGTAGGTGAGCTGGGGGATTCCCAGCCGGCGGGCGATGCCTGGGCCCACCTGGCCGGTATCGCCGTCGATGGCCTGCTTGCCGCAGAACACGATGTCATAAGGCTCCCTCTCCGCCAGGTGCTGGATCGCCTGGGCCAGGGCATAGCTGGTGGCCAGCGTGTCTGCACCGGCGAAGGCCCGGTCCGTCAAGAGGATGCCCTCGTCGGCGCCCAGCGCAATGCACTTGCGGATCGCCTCGGTGGCCTGCGGGGGCCCCATGCTGATGACAGTGACCTTGCCGCCGAAGCGGTCCCGCAGCCGCAGGGCTTCTTCCACGGCGTGAATGTCATAGGGATTCACAATGGTGGGCACGCCTTCGCGGATCAGGGTATTCGTCTTGGGATCGATCCGCACCTCGGCCGTGTCCGGCACCTGTTTGATACAGACAATCGCGTGCACGTCCACACCGTTCTCCTTCCATGGTCAAATATCCCACCCGAAAGGTTCCTGCTTCATCGACGGGCACCGGTTCCGGAGGGAACCTGCGACCTCCCATCTCCGCAGGCGTCACTTCCCGCCGAACTGGCGGTAGGCGGCCCGGCTAAGCAGCCAGGTCCAGCAGGTTCTTCGCAGCATTCATGTCCCGATCATGGTGCGTGCCGCACGCCGGGCAGGTCCACTCCCGGACGTGAAGGGGCAATGTTTCCAGCACATGCCCGCAAACCGAGCAGGTCTTGCTGCTTGGGTAGTATCGGTTCGCCACCAGCAGCTGACTGCCATACCAAATCGCCTTGTACGCCAGCATCCGCCGGAACTCGCCCCAGCCCATGTCCGCGATATGCCGCGCCAACCGCTGGTTCTGCACAAGGCCGGCCACGTTCAGATCCTCCACCACGATCACCCGCTTGGTTTTCGCCAGATGCGTGGACAACTTGTGGAGGAAGTCCTTGCGGATATTGCGGATACGGCGATGCAGTCGGGCCAGCCGCAGGGCTGATTTGCGGCGGTTATTGGCCCCCTGCTGCCTGCGGCTGTGCTGTCGCTGGCGGCGGCGCAGGATGCGGAGATACCGTCCCAACGGCTTCGGGGCCTGAATCTTTACCACGCTCCCGTCGCTGGCAGCGACGGTGGCGAAGTGACTCAGGCCAACGTCAATTCCGCAGGCAGGTCCATGAATGGGCACCGGTTCTGGTATTTCCGCCTCCACCGTCAGGCTCACGAACCAGCGGTCGGCCTCCCGGCTCACGGTGGCCGACAAGATTCGGCCCTGAACTTGGGGCCTCTCCTTCAGACGAATCCTTCCAAGCCGCGGCAGCTGCACCGCACGGTCAAACACATGAATCGCTCCGGTCAGCCGGAAGTGATCGTCCCGCCCCTTCTTCTTGAACCGCGGGTAGCCTGTCCTGCGCCCTTCCTTCAGACCACGGAAGAAGTTGCGGAAGGCCCGGTCCAAGTCCCGGAGCGCCTCCTGCGGCGCGCACTTGGACACCTCATACATCCAGGGGAACTGTGTCTTCTTCAGGCGGTTCAGTTCCCGGTGCTGCTCCATTGCATTCGTACTCTTGCCTGTTTGCTGGTAGAATTCAATCCGCCGCGCGAGGCCCCAGTTATAGGCAAACCGGGCGGCTCCTGCGTGCTTCGCAAGCAGGATGCGCTGCTGAACGTTGGGATCCAGCTCGTAGCGGTAGGCGCGGTTCATCTTCACACTGGATGGCCTCCAATGCCCTTTTCGCCCTGCTCTCTTGCCGATGCCCCTTTTGCCCTGCTCTCTTGCCGACCGGCGGCCATACAGATGGGCACAGAAGGATGTGAGGATCTCCATCATGTCCTGGACCAGATCATCCGTGACTTCACCAGGGTCCACCACCACGATCTTCAGAGGCATCCTTCACCCGAATCGTCCCGGATGGCGTCTGCTCAAACGGGACTGGAAATCCGCCCTGCTTGATCCAGCGCCACGCGGTCTTATACGAGACACCGTTCCGTCTTGCCCATTCGCTCAACTTCATCGGCATCGCCAGCGGATATTACACCATGGTATAAATGTCCACAAACAAGCTATCTGTTCGTCACCCCACTTCGGGCCGGCCGGCCACCTCCGCCACCGTCCGGCCATGCCGACATCGTGTCATCCGGCACAAAGAATAAGCTAAGTTCGCCCTTTAATTATAGCACCAACCGGAACCCAGGCATAGGGAACTTCCGTTGCCCGGGCCGGTGCTCGGGGAGCCGACAGCACCCGCGGGCGGCCACGGGCCGGCAAGCGGCCGGCCTCACGGCGATGCACCGGGACTACGGCCGGTGCCGGCAGGCCGGGAGTCAGCGTTCCCGCGGCCATGCGGCTTTCGGAGCAGAAAGGCGTATTGCTCGCTGCCCCCCGGCAGGCTCCGCACCCGCTGCAAGCCAGCCGCTTCCGCCCACCGTTGCAGGACATCCGGAGCCAGCCGTTCTTCCAGAGGCGGCCCGAATTCGCCGGCCGCCGCCGGGTCGAACTCTGCGACCACGACCGTCCCGCCCGGGACGAGCCAGCGGGAGACGTTTGCCAGCACGCCCTGCGGATCGTCGGCGTGGTGTAACATGTTCGTGACCAGGGCGGCGTCCACGGAGCCAGGCAATTGGGCCGAGGCGGCATCCGCCTGGACGGTAAATACGCGGCCCAGGCCAGCCGGGTCTTGCCCAGCCAGTTGCCGGTACTGCTGCTGCAGGAAGGCCAAAGCCCCGGCAGAACGGTCGATACCGCAAACCCAGCCTTGGGGCCCCACGCGCCGGGCGGCCAAGAGAACGGCCAGGCCCGGTCCACAGCCAAAATCGGCCATGCGGGCGCCAGGAGCCAACTCCAGGGCGTCCAACCAGGCTTCGATGGCCGGGCGGCGTTTCTGCTGCTGGGCGAAGACCTCCGCCCAGTCCACCTCATGCATGTCCCGGCTGTAGCCATGCCGGCTCATTCAGATTCCTCCTTTTGGGTCCACGCCGGACTTTCAGCCCGCGCCACTGTTCCGTTTTCCGCCAGCGCCACGGTCCAGACCGCCGTTCGGGCATCGCGGCCAGCCTGCCGCAGCGCCTCCGCCACGTGCGGATGGCAAGTGAAGTAAAGGATCTGGTGCCGGTCCGCCACCCCGGCCAGGAGGCGGGCGGCGGCCTGCAGCCGCCCGGGGTCGAAGTTGACGAAGGGGTCGTCCATGATGAGGGGCAAGGCCACGGCGCTGGCGGCGAACTCCTCCGCGTACGCCAAGCGGACGGCAAAATAGAGCTGCTCCGCCGTGCCCCGGCTGAGAGCGGAGATGTCCAAGGGCGCGCCGCCGCCCTGCCGGAGGACCTGCAGGCGGGATTTCGGATGGCCCAGGGGCAGGTAGACCTGGACGTAGCCGCCATGAGTCAATGCGGAAAAATAGCGGGACGCCCTCTGTAAGACCGCGGGCTGGCGCTCCCTCTCGTACAATACCCGGGTGCGGGCCAGAAATTCGTGGGCCAGCACACACGCCGCCCAGCGGCGGGCCAAAACGGCCAAGCGCTCCCGGTCCTGCGCCTGCTCCAGGTGTAAACGCGCCAGTTCGTCGCTGTGTTCCAGGGATTCCAGCTCACCCTGCAGGCGGCCCCACTCTGCCTGCAGCCGGTCCAGCTCGGCCTCCGCTGCAGCCAACCGGTTGCGGGCCTCCTGGGCGGCGGCCTCCAGGCTGGCCCGGGAGGTGCCCGGCGGCATCTGTGCCTGTAAAGCCCGCGGTTCCAGCCCCAGGGTCGAGAGGTTTTCCAACAGCTGACGCCGCCGCTGGGAAAGCTCCTGCCAGCGGGCGAACTGCGCGGCCCGCCGGCGGAAGGCTTCCTCGTCGCCTGCGGGGAGGTTTGCCGCTGCATACAGCCTTTCCCATTCGCCGGCAGCCTCTTGCAGCGCCTGCTGCAGCTGGGAGATCTGGCTCGCCGCAGCGGCCAACCGCTCCTTGAGGTCCTGCAGGGATGAGCGGGTCCGCTGAGCCTGGTCCAGCAGGTTTTTGAGGTGGATGACGAGGTCCAGGACGCCCTGGCCCGCGGGAGCGGGGGCGGGGGTGGCGGGGGCCCCGGCAGCGGGGTTCCCGGCAGCAAGGGCCTCGGCAACGGGGGGGACGGCAGCGCAGGCGCTGGCGCCGGCGTTGGCACCGGCGCTGGCGCTGGCGCTGGGGCCGGCGCTGGCGCCGGCTGCGATGGCCTGCAGCTCCTCCTCGTACGCCAAAAGCTGTGCGCGGAGGTCCTCCCGCCGGGCCTGCACCGCCTTTCTCTCCCGCAGCAGCCGTTGGCCCCGCTCCGCTTGGGACAAGAATTCCTTGGCCGTCTCCGGTGCCAGGCCCGGTGGAAGGGAAAGTTGGTGGAGCAGCGCTTCCCACTGGACCCGGGCCTGTTGCAGGCGAACTCCGGCCTCTGCCAGGGCCTGCCGGGCATCCTCCCGTTGCTGCAGGGCGTGCTGCCACGCGGCCTGGCGGAGATTCCAGTCCCGCAGGCAGGCCACCAGGAAGAGGTGTTCGCGCTGCCAGGCGGCGGCCTGCTGTGTCATCTGGTCTAGAATTCCGGCTGCCAGCTCGGCCAGGGGCCTCTCCGGCAGCCCCGCAGATTGCAGGGCGGCGGAGGCCTGGGACTCCAGTTGCCGCATCTGCTCTTGCAGCCTCTGCACGCCGCTACGGGCTTGCTCCAGCTTTTCCGCCTGGGCTTGCGCACGCGCCTGCGCAGCCTGCTCCCATTCTCTCCATTGGCGTGTCTGCCCGCGCCACACAGAAAAAGCAAGGACGGCCAGAACCGCTGGACCTGCGGCGACGAGAAACAAGAAGTACGCCAGGGAACGCCCGTCCCGTGGATGCCCAAGATCCCAGAGGCCGGCCCACAGGGTCAGCGCGAAAAGCAGCAGGGCCGCGGCCGAGGCGGCGGCCATCCGGACGCGTTCCCTGCGGAAGCTGGGAGGCCTGTCCGCTGCGGGCCCGGCGGCGGCAGCGGCGGCCAGGGCTTCTGCCTGGTCCCGCAGGAGGGCCAACCGGGAGCGGGCGTCCACCCACTGGGCCAGGCTTTGCCGCAGAACGGATAAGGCAGCCCCGGCGCGTTCCAGCCTTTGCCCCGACTGCTGTGCATAGGCCTGGGCTCGCTGCACGGAGGCCTGGGTCTGCCTCTGCTGCACATGGGCTTGCTCCAGGGGCGGCCGGGCCGGCGGTGGGTAAGACGGGTCCGGGTGCACGGGAGCCCCCATCCCCTCGGGGTTTGGCGGGGGAGCCAGCCCCAACGCCGCTTCGGCGGCCCGGCAACGCAGGGTCGCGTCCTGCACAGACCGGGCGCTGTCCTGCAGTTCCTGGCGGCGCTGATCCAGCACGCGCTCCTGGCTTTGCAGTGCGGCGGCAGCCAGCTCTTCCTGCCGGACGGCGTCGGCCAGCCGGCGCTCCGCCTGTGTCAACCGTTCCCGGGCCGGCAGCGACACGTCCACGGCAGCCAACCGTTCCCGGTCCCAACCGGGGCCCAGCCCATCCAGCAGGCTGCGGATCTCTTCCTCCAGGTGGGCGTGGTCCTGTTCCAGCTTTGCCTGGGCCTGCAGGCGGTCCGAATACAGGCTGCGGCTTTCGTAAAGCCGCAGGATGGCGGCGGCGTGCGGCAAGGTCCAGCCGGTCCGGGACAAGGACTCCTGCGACTCCTGGATCTGCTGCCGCAAGCGGGCTTCCTCGGCCTGCCGGCCCTCCAGCTGCTGCCGCGCGTCCTGCATCTGGGCCTGCAGCCTTTCCAGGCGGGCCACGCCGTCCAAGGGAAACCCTTCGAGGCCGGGAATGGCGCAGAGCTCCTGCCACTGGCCTTCGCCAGCCTGCAGCTCGGCCCACAAGGGCCACGCCTGCAGCAGAGTCTGCGCCTGCTGGGCGGCCTGGCGCAATTCCCGCACCGATTCCTTGCTTTGCTGCAAGGCTTCGGCCAGCTCCTGCCGGCGGCGGCACAGATCGTTGTAGCGGCTGGGCAGATTGCTGAGTTCCGCGATCCTGCGCTCCCGCTCCTCCAGGCGCCGCAAAACCTGGTTCATCTGAGGCGCATGGGCCGGCCGACCCGCCTTGAACAGCTGCTGGGCGGTCTCGACCAGCTGGCCGTCGACTTCATCCAAGGGCGCGGCCAGCCCCAGCCCGGCCCCGTAGATACGGGCGCTGACCTCCTCCCCCGTAAGGGTGGCCAGCTGCTCCAATTCGTCCAGGCCGAAGGCAAAGATGTTCCGGTAGACCGTGGCGCTCACGGGACCCAGCAGTTGCCCGAGAAACTCGGGCGGCAAACCCGGCGCTCCGCCGCCCGCCACCGCGGCCCCGGAGGGCGCATCCGGGCTCTCCGCCCCGGCGCCCCGCCCACCGGCTCCGCCGCCGGCAGCCACGGAGCCCAGAGCGGTGAGGGTCAAAAGCCCTGCGGCGCGGGCTCCCTGCCGGCCGGCCGGACTCGTGGCCGCCATCCGCTGCACCCGGTAAAGGCGCCCGTCGCCGGTGCAGAGGTCGATCCAGCCGCCGTATCGACCGCCCCGCAGCGGTTCGTAGCGGTTCTCTGCGCTGCGGCGGTCCGGAAAACCGAACAGCACCGAGCGGATGAAGGCCAGTAAAGTGGATTTTCCCGCCTCGTTGGGGCCTTCCACCACCACCAGGCGGGCCTGCGGCGGCAAAGGGAGGGTGGTGCCGGAAAAGATGCCGAACCCCTCCAGGTGGAACCCGGCAAAGCGGAGGACGGCCATGGGATCAGCGCCTCCCTTCCAGAAGGTCCAGGGCCAAGTCCCGGGCTTCTTCCAAGAGTGCGCGCAAAGGCAGATCCTCCGGCTTCAGCCAACGCCGCAGGCGCCGGTCCAGGTCCAGGGCGGGTATTGGTGCGGCCCCCGGCGGGGCTGGGGATGCAGCTCCTAGCACCGCCGAGGCACCGTCGGGAACGGCCTCCAGAGCCAGGCCAATCTGCCGGACGAACTCGCCGGCGAACGTGGCCGAGGCCTGGATGCGTGGTAAATCCAGGGCAGGCCTGGCCTGGCTTTGGATGGATTCCACCCAGGCGAAATCCGGGCGGCTATCTTCCCCCGCCCGCAGCTGCTCCGCCAAGGCTGCCAAAGCCTCGGGACTCTGCAGCAGCCCATACAGCGGCGTAGCTCCCTGCACCACCAGGCGCACCACCGCCGGAGACGCGGCCGGGTCGGGGGGCGGAGCGAGGGCCAGGGTGGGGGCCGGGCTGGGGTCGGGGGTCCCGCCGCTTTCGCCGGGCAGGCCAGGGGGCGGACCTGAGGCCAGAGAGCGCGGGGCTTCCGGAGCCTCAGGGCCTTGCCGTGCCGCTTCTTTGGCTTCATCCAAGCGCTGCAGCAAGGCTTCTTCGCTGTCTATTCCCCCGGCGTCCACCGTCTGGACCTCCCAACGCACGGCCGCCACAGGCAGAAAGCGGGCCTCCAGGCGGAGCCGGCCGCTATCCTCCCCATACACCGACACCAAATACACGCCGCGAGGGCCGGCTTCCCCGGCATCACGGCCCTGCGGGATGCCCGGATAGACCACCAGCGGGGTCTGCGGGTGCAGAATCTGCGGCGCGTGGATGTGACCCAGAGCCCAGTAGTCGAAGGGCTGGTCCAAAAGATCGGAAAGCTGGCAAGGGGCATCGTCCGCGTGGGCGGTGTGGCCGCCGACATTGGCATGAAGCAGAGCGATGCGGCAGGGCGGCGCGGCCGCCGGCTGGGACGGGAGCCGCAGTTTCTCCCGCCCCGGCCCGCCGGCGGACGCCCGCCCCAAAGCCGCAGCCAGGTTGCGGCTCTCCTGGCGCTGCTGGAAGCTGATGCCCCAGATCTCCGCCAACGGCAGGCCGCCGGGCCCGCGATGAACCACGCACTCCGGCTGCTCGCCGCCAAAGACATGCAGATTGCCAGGCCATTGCAGCCGTGCGGTCTGGGCTCCCAGATGGTCGTGATTGCCGCGCACCACGTATACCGCGATCCCGTGGCGATCGAGGGTTTGCACCCCGTCGCGAAACCGCACTTGCGCCCGCAGGCTCGGCGTGGCGCTGTCATAGATGTCGCCGGCGATGAGCACGAACTCCACGCGGGCGTCAATGGCGGCCTGGACGATCCGCTCCCACGTGGACAACACCGCTCCCGCCAGCCGGGCCTGAATGGCCTCCGATTCCTCCGCCAACGCCTGCACCGGGCTGGCCAGATGGAGATCCGCCGTGTGCAGGAAGCGAAACCAGAGCGGCACCAAACCCCGCCTCCCGCAAAACACCCGGGGCCCGTGGCCCGGCGCGCCCCGGGCGCGCCGTCCCGGCCCCCGGGCCGTCCACCTCTTCCGACAGTTATTCCCTTATTCCCTGCCGGCGCGGAAAATCCTGGCAAGAAAGCCCTGGCAAGGGAGGAAAAGCGGCGAGACCTGAAGGGAGGGCAAAGGAAGCCGGGGAGGTCAGGGGATGAAGTCAGGTCCGCGCCGCGTAGAGGGCTGCAAAAGGACGCAACGCTTGGGGGCAGAGCACCACAAACGGGGAATTCAGGATCTCCTCTGCAGAAAGGATCTTCTTGCCGGAGGGGGCCGGGCTGCCCGCCTCCCCGGCGGCCGTTCCCCGGCGGCCCGCATCCGCCCCGGGGGCGCCCGCCGTCCCGCAGCCGAAGAGCCGCACGTACTCGTGGACGCACTGCCTCACGAAGGGCCAATCCTCGTCGGTCATTTCGCGCACGGCCACGCCGGTTCCCAGGCGGGCCCGGTCCACCCGGCCCCGCACATAGATGACGCCGCCGTGCATGCCGGTCCCCATGAAGCTCCCCGGATGAGCGGCGCCCGGCGGCAGATGGAGCCCCAACAGCACCACCCGGCCCCCGGCCATGTATTCCCCGAAGAAGTCCGCAGCCGTGCCCCCCACCACCACCGTGGGGCGCATGTCCTCGTACTCCTTCATATGGATCGCACAGCGGTAGCCCACGTTGCCGCGGACATAGATTTCGCCCCCGCGCATGGACATCCCCAGCAGGTCGCCGGCATCCCCGTGCACCACGATGCGGCCGGAGTTCATGGTGTTGCCCAACCCGTCCTGGGCATTGCCGAAAACCTCGATGGACGGGCCGTCCATGAAGGCGCCCAGGTCATTGCCGGGGGTGCCGTAAACTGTCAGGCGCACCGGCGCCCGCAGATTGGTGCCGATATAGCGCTGCCCGAAAACGCCGCGCAGCTCAATCTGCTCCACCCCGGCATCCACCATGGCCTTCAGGCGCCGGTTCAGCTCGCGATAGTGAAGGGTCCCGACGGTGATCCGGGCAGGACCGGGCACCGCCGATCCGGCAAAGGCGGAAACACTCATCTCACATTCCGGCCCCCTTCACGCCCAACACATCCATCTCCCAGTCCTCCAAGCCCACGGCCCGCAGCTGGAGGCGGTTTTCGCGCAGGCTTTCCACGGCGTTGATGCCCATGCCGCCCAGCATCTCCTTGATCTCGCGGGTCCAGGCCCGCACCAGGTTGACCACGCGGCGGGTGGCGATGTCGGGATTCAAGCGCTTGGCCAGATCGGGCCGGGCGGAGGTGATCCCCCAGGCGCACTTGCCGGTGTAGCACTGCTGGCAGAGGGTGCAACCCATGGCCACCAGGGCGGCGGTCCCGATGTAGACCGCGTCGGCGCCCAGGGCCAGGGCCTTGAACACGTCGGCGCTGCAGCGGATTCCGCCGGCCACCACCAGGGAAGCCCGGTTGCGGATCCCCTCTTGGCGCAATCTGCGGTCCACGGCGGCCAAGGCCAGCTCCGCGGGGATGCCCACATGGTCGCGGATGGCTTTGGGCGCCGCCCCGGTGCCTCCGCGCACGCCGTCGATGACCACCACATCGGCGCCGGCCCGCACGATGCCGGAGGCGATGGCCGCGGCATTGTGCACCGCCGCGATCTTGACAGCCACCGGCTTTTCGTAACCGGTGGCCTCCTTGAGGGCATAGATCAGGGCGGACAAATCCTCGATGGAATAGATGTCGTGCTGCGGCGCCGGCGAAATGGCGTCGGTCCCGGCCGGGATCATGCGGGTGCGGGCCACCAGCGGCGTCACTTTTTCCCCCGGCAGGTGCCCGCCGATGCCCGGTTTGGCGCCCTGGCCGATTTTGATCTCCACCATGGCCGCCTGGTTCAGGTAGTCCTGGTCGATCCCGAAACGCCCGGACGCCACCTGCACGGTGACATGGTCCCGGAACTTACGGAAGTCCGGGTGCCAGCCGCCTTCGCCGGTGTTGCACAGGGTTCCCAGCTCCTGGGCGGCCTGCATCAGCGCCAGCTGCGCGTTATAGGTGATGGCGCCGTAGGACATCGCGCTGAACATGATGGGGGTCTCCAACTGGATCTGGGGCGGCATATCGCCGGTGATGCGGCCATTTTCGTAGCGCAGCCGCGCCGGCTTCGCCCCCAGGTAGGTCCGGACCTCCATGGGCTCGCGCAAGGGGTCGAGGGAGGGGTTGGTGACCTGGCTGGCATTGAGCAGCAGATGGTCAAAATAGACCCGGAACGGCTTGTCATTGCCCATGCCGGTCAAGAGTACCCCGCCGGACTCCGCCTGGCGCTTGATATCCATCAGGAGCTCCGGCCGCCAGTTGGCATTGGCCCTGAACTCACGCGGACTGGAGCGGATGGTCAGAGCGTGAGTCGGGCAAAACGTGGCACAACGCTGGCATCCCACGCATTTCTCTTCGTCTGCCAGGACCTGGTCCAGCTCGGCGTCGTAGCGGTGAACCTCAAAACTGCACTGCCGCACACAGACCTGGCAGCGAATGCAGCGCCGGTCGTCCCGTTCCACGATGAAGTCATTGAGAACAAAACTCTTCATATCTATCTGCGGCCCCCGTCCCCGCTCAATGCATGCCGACGGCCCGGGCCACCTGGCCCCGATCCAGGCCGGAGGTGGGCACGGGCTGCGAACCCTCCAGGATGCCGCGCTCCAGGCTGCCAACAACGGGCACCCCGCCCCGGGCCTGCCAAACAGCATCCAATTCCGGCGCCACCAGGCGGATGGGAGCCTCTTCGGAAGCCAGATACAGGGTGGAGCCCCGCACGGCGGCCACCAAGGGACGCAGGCCGATACGGTCCCGCAGCCCCACCATTTCGCCACCATGGGCCACCACGATGGCAAAAGGCCCGTTCATGAGCAGCCCGCCGTAAACCTGGCGCAGCAGGGTGTGGTTTTGGCGCTCCTGCGGAGGCATGCGGTCGATGTCCTGCCACAGGGGCGCAGCCAGCACGGCCGCCATGGCCTGCACCGGCAGCTGGTGCCGGCGCATCAACAGATCCACGGCGTAGGCCAAAACCTCGGTATCCGTATGCATGGAGCAATAATACCCATACATCTCCAGGAAAGCCCGGTTGGCGCCGTAGGAGGAGAGCTCCCCGTTGTGCACCACGGTCCAGTCCAGGATGGAAAAAGGATGCGCGCCGCCCCACCAGGCCTGGGTGTTGGTAGGAAAGCGGGAATGCCCTGTCCACAGGTAGGCATCATATTCGTCCAGGCGGTAGAACTCGCCGATGTCTTCCGCATGGCCCACGCCCTTGAACACGCCCATGTTCCGGCCGGAAGAAAACACGAAGGCGCCGTCCACGGTGGTGTTGATCTCCATGACCCGGGCCACCACGTAGTCGTCGGCATCGGGACGGGAAACCCCGCCTGCGCCCTCGCTGCCGGTTCCTGCCGCGCCGGGGGCCTCGTGCGGCTGGGCCCCGCCTGCGGACGGTCCGGCGTCGGCACCGGGCCTGCCGCCCGCTTCCAGAGAGGGCACCCGGACGAAATAACGCCACAGGAGCGGGACCTGCAGAACCCCGGCCACCCGGCGGGTGGGGATGGGCTCCGTCAGCGCCACCTGGAACCAGTGGTGCAGGAATTCCTCTGCATGGCGTCTGGCGTCCTCGCTCTCGAACATGATGTGCAGGCAGTAATCCTCCGCGTGCTCCGGGTAAATGCCGTACGCCGCGTATCCGCCGCCCAGCCCGTTGCCACGGTCGTGCATGTTGGCCATGGCCTTTATGATATCCTGGCCGCCGCTGCGGCGGCCGTCACAGTTCATCATGCCGAAGATGCCACAATTGGCCAGGATCTTGTCGTCTCCGAACGGGTTGGCCGCGCGCTCCAGGTCTTTCATGTCCCCGCCTCCTTCCTGCACCCGCTGCCCTGGGCAGCTGCGCCCCCCGGGGGGCTGACCCACGTACGAAAGCCTGTCACCTGGGTCACCGCTCTTCCCTGTCCCCAGCCATCCACCAGTGGCTGCCAAACCGGCCTGTGCGCATGGCCGCAGCCACCTGTTCCGGGAAAGCGGCGATTCCGGGGTTTCGCAGCAAATCTTCCTTGCATCGGCTGCAATCCACGCCGTTGGCCATGGCGCCCACAAGGACGCCGGCGCGATCGATGCCGGCTCCCACAGCCACCAGGCCTACGATCCGGCCGTGGCGCAGGATGATCTTCCGGTAAAACGGGCCGGCCCCAGAGGCCACAGGGACTTGCGGGTGCCCGGGGCCAGCGCCGGAACGCGCGGCAGCGCGGCCCGGCCTCGCGCCGGGACGCACTGCGAAGGAGGAGGATGTCCCCACACGGGGCGCGTGTCCCGGGCGCGCCGCCGCGGGGGGTGTTCCGTCCGCCGAAAGCGTCAGGACTTCCCATTCCTGGGGGTCGGCGCCTTCAGGGACATCGAACAGGCCGGCGGAGACCACCGGCAGGCCGAAAAAGTGGGAAGAGTTCATGGACAGCCCGCCCCGGAAACGGGTGGGGCGCCCGGCCATGTTCAGCCCAGCCACGCGGCCTTGCAGGTAAGCGTTGGGCCAGATGGGCAGCGGCCGCGCGGCTCCGGACAAAAGGTCCGGCCCCAAGGCCGCATCGCCGGCGGCATAGACCGCGGCGCCGCCGGATGCCTGGAGGTCCGCCTGCACCTGCATCCGCTCGTCCACCCCGATGGCCCTGGGTGCTCCAGGGGCGGGGGCTGGCGCAAAGCCAGCACCGGCCAGTTCCGTGCGGGGCGTGACCCCCGCAGCCACAATGACCATCTGGCAGGGCAGGACCTGCCCGTCTTTGAGGGCCACGCCGGCTACGGAACCGGCGGAATCCACCAGGACCCTTTGGGCGGCGGCGCTGGTCAGGATCCGCACACCATGGGCGGCAAAGGCCTGCTCCACGTAGCCGGAGGCCACGGCGTCCAGCACGGGAGACAGAATGCGGGGCTGAAACTCCACCACCACCACCTGCCGCCCCAGGTTGGACAGGGCCTCCGCCGCCTGCAGCCCGATGAGCCCGCCGCCGATGACCACCACGGCCTTCACGCGGGGGAGAAACGCCCGGATGGCCTCGGCATCCTCCAGCGAGGTGAACGAGAACACCCCCTGGGCCTCCAACCCCTGGATGGGCGGGCGGGCCGGGCGGGAGCCCGTGGCCAGAAGAAGCTTTTCGTAGGTGATTTCGTACGCTTCGCCCGCAGGCCCCTCCGCGTGTACGCAGTGATCCGGGAAATGGATCCGGGTGGCCCGGGTCTGGAGAAAGGTTTTGACGCCCAGGCGCGAATAGAAGTCCGGCGGGCGGTAACGAATGCCGTCCAGGTCGCGCTCCCCCGTGAGGTAATGGGAAATGAGCGGGCGGGAGTACGGGGACACGCGGTCCTCTGTGACCAGCGCCAGGGGGCTGCCGGGATCCTCGGCCCGGAGGGCTTCGATGGCCCCCACAGCCGCCACGGACCCGCCGATGATCACATATTTGGCGGAAAAGCGCTGGGCCATGGTTCAGACCGCCTCCTCCCGGACGCTCAGGGCCTCGTTGGGGCAGTTTCGCACACAGGCCGGGAGGCCGTCGCCCTGGGGGTCACCGCAAAGATCACAGCGGGCCACCCGCTCTCTGGCATCATCCCGGGCGATGGCGCCGTAGGGACAGGCCAGCACGCACGTCCAGCATCCGATGCAACGGGATTCATCGAAAGCCACTTGCCCGTGATCGTCGAGGAAGGTGGCGCCGCTCACACAGGCGTAGACGCAGAGGGGTTCGCTGCATTGGCGACACTGAAAACCGAAGGCTGTATTGCCGTGGCGCTCCACGCGAATGCGTGCCACCGGCCGCGGCTTCTCCTGCCGGTAAGCCTTGAGGATATCCAAGCTGCGGGAGTGTTGTGTGAGGCAATAGACTTCGCAAAGGCCACAGCCCATGCACACGTCGGGATCGACGTAAACCCGCTTCATCCTACATCCTGCCTTCTACTCCAGCCTGCCGTGCTACCATGACGCCGGCACTACAAACCGGCCCAGCCAACCGGCCCAGCCACGGACCTCGGGGACTGAGCCCCATCCCCTACTCCCTACAACCTCCGCCTTGTTGGTGAATAAAGATTCCAGCCGCCGTCCAGAACGGCCGGCCCTTAAGCGTTCGACAAAACGCGTAGTGCATAAAGTTATAAAGTAGTGTAACCAAGTATAAGAGCCGCCGGCGGGTCCTGTCAAGAAGCAGGGCGCATGTATACAACAGAGCCGTTCCCGGGCCCCGGCCATCGGGCGGCGGCGTCCCATCCCCTCCGGCCGCGAAGGGCGGAATCCAGAGTTGGCACGCTTGTGCCTGCGGGCGGGGCCAGGGCAGGGCTGGCCAGGGGCAGACCTCCAGGCTAGGCACGGCTTGCGGGCAGCACACCTCGTATCCGGCAGGCAAGGTCTGGCAGACGAGGGGCCTCATCCCAGCCGCTTCACCATCCGGTGCACGCCAACGAAGCCACAGAGGCGCTCCAAGGCAGGAACGCGGTAGGTGGCCACCCGGCGGAAGCCCCGGCGCTCATACAACCTCAGGGCAGACGGGTTGTCCACCTCCACATCCAGCGAGCAGGCCCTCAGACCCTGGCGGCGGGCTTGTTCCTCCGCGGCCGCCAGAAGCCGCGAACCGATGCCCCGATTGCGCCATTCCGGCAGAACCGCCAGATTGTCGATGAACCATTCCCCCCATCCAGGGTCAGGAAGTCCGAGAAACGCGTGGCGCACCCTGTGCACGAAGCGCAATGCCCCCCACAGCCCGTACACACGGGGAAGCTGCAGGGCCATCAAAAGGTTCAGCCAGCGTAGCGTACGCCCGGAATACCCCAGAAGCAGCCCCACCGGCCTGCCACTCGCCACGGCAAACCATGCGTTCTGGTGGCTGTAGCGGTTGCGCCGCAAGGCGAACAACCGCATGAGCGCCTGTGTGGCCCGCTCCGCGTCACCCAAGCCGAACAGATGGCTCACCAGCCCACGGCTGTGAAAGGATTGCAGGATCAGCCGGGCGCCCAGCTCCGCCTCGTCCGGCCGGGCTGGGCGCAGCATCACCGCATCCGCACCTCCGCCGCTTCCAGCGGCTGCGGCGCCAACAGGTCCGGTGTGGTCCGGCCGTACCCAGGCTGGGTCCGAACCTGGTCGCAAGATCAAACCACCCCTTAGTCCACCCGAGTAGTCCCGGCATTGATCACCGGTGTGCTGGCCTGCTCGCTGGTGAGGGTGACCATCAAATTGTTGACCATCTGAGCCTTGCGCTCCTCCGTCAAGTCCACCACATGCCGCTTGGCCAGGGAGACCAGGGCATCTTCCACCATGCCCACGGCAGCCTCCACGATCAGCTGGCGGGCGGCCACCACGGCCTGGGCCTGCTGGCGCCGCAACATGGCCTGGGCGATCTCCGGCGCGTACGCCAAGTGGGTCAGCCGGGCCTCGGTGACCTCCACCCCCGCAATCTCCAGCCGCTGCTGCAGCTCGCTGCGCAGGACCTCGGCCACGTCGTTGGGATTCTCACGCAGCGACGGGCGGTCTGTCCCCGGCGCATCATAAGGATAGCGGGTGGCCAGGGAACGGATGGCCGTCTCGGACTGGATGGCCACAAAGCCCTGGTAGTCGTCCACGTCGAAAACGGCCCGGGCGGAGTCCACCACGCGCCAGACCACCACGGCGGCGATTTCGATGGGATTGCCATCCGCGTCGTTCACCTTGAGCCGTTCGCTGTTGAAATTGCGCACCCGCAGGGAAACCCGCCGCTTGGAGGTGAAAGGGTTGGTCCACCAAAAGCCATCCTGGCGTACGCTGCCCGTGTATTTGCCGAAAAAGACGAGCACCCGGGCCTCGTTAGGCTGCACAGCGATCAACCCGGCCATCAGAAGGATGGCTACGAGCGCAAGCACGACCCCGCCAACGATCTCCGCCACGGCGGTGGCCGGCACCACCGGGCCGGAGGCAGCCATCACCCCCCGCACGAAGATCCAGATGCCCACCGCCAGCACAAGCAGGGAGATCAGCAGCATGCCAAATCCGTTGACTTTGAAAGCTTCCCGCTCCTGCACTTTGACCACGGCGATCGATCCTCCCCCACAACAGACTCCGCATCAGAAGATTCCACATCTATAAAATATAGACCCGCCACCCGCCGCGAAATTCGCGCCGGCGTCATGTCCCGCAGGCGCAGATCCCCGCACTCCCAGGCTTGCAACCGGCTGGGACAGGGATTATCATGGCCGCAGGACCCCCAAGGCGGCCGCTGCGGCAAGCGCGCCCTGGCCGGGAGGGAGTGGCCGGGATGAGACTGGTCGTTGGCATCACTGGAGCCAGCGGAGCGATTTATGCCGTCCGGCTCCTGAAGGCCCTGACGGGCACAGGAACCGAGGTCCATCTGGTACTCAGCCGTTGGGCTTTGGAGACCCTGCGCCTGGAGACAGGGATCACGGAAGACACCTTGCGGGGCCTGGCCACCCGCTGTTATGAGGAGAATGACCTGGCGGCCCCGATCGCCAGCGGTTCCTTTCAGCACCAGGGGATGGTCGTGGTTCCCTGCAGCATGAGGACGCTGGCCGGGATTGCCCACGGTTACGCCGCCAACCTGATCATGCGGGCGGCCGACGTCACCATCAAGGAACATCGCAAACTGATCCTGGTGCCCCGGGAGACACCGCTCAGCGCCATCCACCTGGAGAACATGCTGAGCCTGGCCCGCCTGGGGGTGGTGATCATGCCACCCGTGCCGGCCTTTTACCACCGGCCCCAAACCATCGACGATCTGGTCAACCACCTGGTGGCCAGAATCCTGGACCACCTGGGTCTGGAGCAACACCTGGTACCTCGCTGGGGTACCCCCGAGGCAGACTAGACCAGAAGGAGATGCACAGCTGGTGGCGAATTCACCGCCGGGAAGGTACGGCTACGGCCCAAGCCAGCAAGGCCTGAGTCGCTGAATAAGCGAACAGGAAAGAAAAGGAAAGAAGAGGAAACGTGGCTCACAGGGATTTGCAAGCCTACCTACGCTATCTGGAAGCTCACAAGCTGCTGCACCGGGTCCAGGCCGAGGTCGATCCCATTTTTGAGATCGCGGCCATCAGCGACCGCGTGGTGAAAAAAGGCGGCCCGGCCCTTCTTTTCGAGCGGGTGAAGGGTTCGGATCTGCCCGTGGCCACCAACCTTTTCGGCAGCATGGAGCTGGTCAAAGCGGCCCTGGAAGTGAACGACCTGGAGGAACCGGCCCGGCGCCTGCGAGCTCTTCTGGACCTTCCGGCAGAGCCCAGCGGGTGGCTGGATAAGCTGCGCCTTCTGCCCCGCCTGCAAGAACTGGGGCGCTATCTGCCGCGCCGGGTGAAGGAGGCTCCTTGCCAGGAGGTCCGGGTGGACCCGCCTTCGTTGGCGGAACTGCCTGTGCTGCAGCTCTGGCCCGGGGACGGCGGCCGTTTTCTGACGCTGCCGCTGGTCTTCACCCGCGACCCCCTGACCGGCCGCCGCAACGTCGGCATGTACCGGATGCAGGTCTTTGACGAGACCACCACCGGCATGCACTGGCACATCCACAAGGACGGGGCCGAGCACTTGCGCCGCAGCCAAGGCCGCCTGGAGGTCGCTGTGGCCCTGGGCGCTGACCCGGCGGTCATCTATGCGGCCACCGCCCCCCTGCCCCCGGGTGTGGACGAAATGCTCCTGGCCGGCTTCTTGCGCCGGGAACCCGTGGAAATGGTGCCCGCCCTGACAGTCAATATCGAGGTGCCGGCCCGGGCGGAGATCATCCTCGAAGGCTATGTGGACCCCGCTGAAACCCGCCTGGAAGGCCCCTTCGGCGACCACACGGGATATTACTCGCCGGCGGACGACTACCCGGTTTTCCACCTGACCTGCCTGACCCGGCGCCGCCAAGCGGTCTACCCGGCCACGGTGGTGGGGCCGCCGCCCATGGAGGACGCCTACCTGGGGAAAGTCACGGAGCGTCTGTTTCTGCCCCTGATCCAGCTCCAGCTCCCCGAGGTGGTGGACATGAACTTCCCCATCGCCGGGGTGTTCCATAACTGTGTCATCGTCTCCATCCGCAAGAGCTACCCCGGCCAGGCGCGCAAGGTCATGCACGCCCTGTGGGGGATGGGGCAGATGATGTTCACGAAGCTGATCATCATCGTCGACGCCGACGTGAACGTCCACGATCCTCAGGAGGTGGCTTGGCGCGTCCTGGGGAACATCGACCCCCGCCGGGACGCCGTGATCATCGAGGGGCCGGTGGATGTCCTGGATCACTCCGCTCCCCGCAGGGGCTTCGGCAGCAAGATGGGGCTGGACGCCACCCGGAAACTGCCGGAAGAAGGGGTGGTCCGGCCCTGGCCGGAGGAGGCCCGCGCCACCCGCGAGGTCCTGGAGCTCATCGACAAAAGGTGGCGGGAGTATGGTCTGGCGTAAAATCCGGATCTTTCTGGACATGATCAAGTTCGAACACACCATTTTCGCCCTCCCTTTCGCCTACCTGGGAGCTTTCATGGCTGCGGCCGGCCACCCCACGTGGGCCCAGCTGGGATGGATCACCCTGGCCATGCTGGGAGCGCGCACGGCGGCGATGTCCTTGAACCGGATCATCGACCGCCACATCGATGCCCTCAACCCCCGCACCGCCAACCGTGCCCTGCCCCGGGGGTTGCTGTCCGTGGCGGAAGTCTGGGTCTACACGCTGTTGTCCTTCGGCCTGCTCACGTATGCCGCCATGCGCCTGAACTGGCTCTGTGTGGAGCTGATGCCCGTCGCGGTCTTCGTTCTGGTCATCTACTCGTACACCAAACGCTGGACGTGGGCCTGCCATTTCGTCCTGGGCCTGGCCGACGCCATGGCCCCGGTGGGAGCCTGGGTGGCCATCCGGGCGGCCATCGACCTGCCGGCCGTGATCCTGGGCCTGGGGATGGGCGCCTGGGTGGCGGGGTTTGATGTCATCTACGCCTGCCAGGATTATGATTTCGACCGCCGCTACGGGATCCATTCCATCCCGGCCCGCTTTGGCAAAGCGCGGGCCCTGGGGGTGGCCCGCTATCTGCACGCCTTCTCCATCGTCATGCTGGCCGGTCTGGGCTTGCTCCTGCACCTGAGCTGGCTGTACTTCCTGGGCGTGTTGCTGGCCGCAGGGATTCTGATGTACGAGCATCACCTGGTGTCGCCACAGGACCTCTCGCGCCTGGGCCTGGCCTTCTTGAATATGAACGGCTATTTGAGCGTGCTGATGTTTGTCTTCACCCTGCTGGCCTTGACCCTGAAATAACGAATCCAGATTGCGAGTTGGATTCTATCGGAGGTGTTTGTTCTTGCGGCGCAAAACGTGGGCACTCGTGATGCTCCTGCTGTTCTTGGTCCCGGTCGTAGCCAGCTGCGGCAGCCTGGCCAGCAACGGCAGCAGCCAGGAAAAGAGCCTGAAGTTGGGGTTGATCCCGGTAGAGGATAACTTCCCCTTTTTCGTCGCTGAAAAGGAAGGCCTCTTTGCCAAAGCCGGCTTGCGGGTGGAACTGATCCCCTTCAATAGTGCCCAGGATCGCGACTTGGCCCTGCAGTCCAGGAGTATCGACGGCGAAGTGGCCGACATCGTGGCGGCGGCCCTGCTGCGCAAAGGCGGGACGCCGGTGAAGATCGTCTCCCTGACCATGGGGGCCACCCCGGCGGAGGGGCGCTTCGCGCTCCTGGCCCGGCCCGGGTCCAACATCCACTCCCCCAGCCAGCTCAAGGGGCGGAGCGTCGGCATCTCGGAACACACCATCATCGAATATGTGGCTGATGGCCTTCTGCAGGAAGCAGGGGTGGACCCGGACTCCGTCAAGAAGGTGGCTGTGCCCCAGATCCCGGCGCGGCTTCAGCTCCTGTTGGGCGGCAAGCTGGATGCCGCCCTGCTGCCAGATCCTTTTGCCTCCCTGGCCGCCCAGAAAGGAGCCAGGGTGATTCTGGACGATACGAAAAGCAAACGCAATCTGTCCCAGGTGGTGCTGATGTTCCGGGAGGAGGCCATCCAGCAAAAGGCGCCTGCCATCGAGAAACTGCTTCAGGTCTATGGCGAAGCCGCCCGCCTGGTCGTCCAGAATCCCTCCGCCTATCGCGAGCTGTTCATCGAAAAGGCCCGGATTCCGGCGGAGTTGCGGGACACTTATCTGGCTCCGCACTACTCCCCGCCGCAACTGCCCCGGCGCGAGGACGTCGCGGCGGTCATGCAATGGATGGTGGCCCGAAAACTCCTGGCCGCACCGTACAAATACGAAGAGTTGGTCGACCCGGATCTGATTCGCGCCGGTGGGAACACGCGGTGATCCAGGTTACCGGTGTTTCCTATGCCTATACGAACAACGGCGCGCAGGTGCCCGCCCTGGAGGATCTTCATCTGACCATCCCCGCGGGGCAGACCTGCGTTCTGATCGGGCCCTCGGGTTGCGGCAAAACGACCCTGCTGTACCTGCTGGCCGGGTTGTTGGAACCTACCCGGGGGGAAATCCGGATTCACGGGGCCAGGGTCACCCGGCCGCGCCGGGAAACGGCCATCATCCTTCAGGATTATGGCCTCCTGCCCTGGAAAACCGTGTGGAAAAACGCCTCCCTGGGCCTGGCCTTGCGGAGGTACCCCCGGCAGCGGCAGCGAGAGATCCTCGCGCCCCTGCTGGCTGCCCTGGGCCTGGCCGGCCTGGAGAAGCGCTACCCGGCCCAGCTGAGCGGCGGCCAGAAGCAGCGGGTCGCCATCGCCCGGGCCCTGGCCCTGGAGCCGGATACCCTTCTGATGGACGAGCCCTTTTCGGCCCTCGACGCCCTGACCCGGGAGGGCCTGCAGCAGACCTTGGTGGATATCCGCGGGCAGCGCAGCCTGACCACGGTTCTGGTGACCCATAACATCGAAGAGGCCGTCTTCCTGGGGCAGCAGATTGTGGTCCTGACCCCTGCCCCGGGGCGCCTCAAGGCCGTCCTGGAGAACCCGGAAGCAGGGACCCCGGGCTTTCGCTTCTCCGCAGCCTTCCACCGCAACTGCTCCCGGGTGCGCCGGCTCCTCCAGGAGTAGGAGCGCGGCCGGCGCGGCGGGGAGCCGCACGTAAGAAGCCGCCTGCAGGGAGCTGCCCGCACGAAGCCGCCTACGGGGAGCCGCACGCTGGGAGCCCGCCTACGGGGAGCCACACGCCGCGAGCCCGCCCGGGAGTAGGAGGCAAGTCCATATGGCTTATAAACACAAAGCCGCCGCTTACCTTGCATCCATTCTCTTTTTGTTCGGCTGCTGGTGGTTGCTGGCCCGGGGACTCCATAACCCAGGGCTGCCCGAGCCCCCGCTGGCCTTGCAGGGGCTGGCCCGCTCCTGGCCGGAACTGGCCCGGCATCTTTACGTCAGCCTCTACCGGGTGCTCGCCAGCTTGGCCCTGGCCCTGCTCCTGGCGGTGCCCCTGGGCCTCTGGGCCGGCCGTAACCGGGTTGTGGATTCCTTCCTGGCCCCCCTGGTTTACCTCCTCTACCCTGTCCCTAAGGTGGCGCTGCTGCCGGTGGCCATGGTCCTCCTGGGCATCGGGGACGGGGCGAAGATGCTCATTATCTTCCTGGTGATCTTCAGCCAGATCCTGCTGACCACCCGGGACGCAGCCCGCAAGATCCCGGAGGAGCTGGTGCTCTCCGTCGCCTCCCTGGGCGCCGGCAAAGCCAGCCTGTTTCGCCAGGTGATCCTGCCGGCCTGTTTGCCAGATATTATCACTGCCAGCCGCGTTTCCCTGGGCAGCGCCATTTCCGTCCTTTTCGTGAGCGAGACCATCGCTGGAAACAGCGGCCTGGGGTATTTCATCCTGGACGGCCTTTCCCGGGCCGATTATGGGGCCATGTTCGCCGGCATCCTGACCATGGCCGGCATGGGCCTGGTATTATATGTCCTGCTGAATCTCTTCGAATACCTCCTCTGCCCCTGGCAACGGTAGGCCGCAGGGGACATTAAGAGGGCAGCCGGCGGGCACCCAGGGGGCATCCAGGGGTCATCCTCACAAGCCAGCGG
>JADBKO010000016.1 GCA_014896355.1 Bacillota bacterium | reverse complement strand
AGCTCCGCCTCGGACGGCGAGAGTTCCACGTCGCGGGATTCCACCCGGCGGGCGGTGAACCGCACGGTCTGGCTGCCCCGGCGATTGCGCACCATCACCTGCTGCAGGAGCTTGCGCAGCTCGCCGGTGTTTTTCGGCTGCCGCTTGCCCGCCATATAGCGGGCCTGGAACTGGCTGTAGGTCCCCAGTTGGCCGGGCGTGAGCAGCGTGATCAAGTTGTAGAGCTCCTTGAGGTCATTCTGCACCGGCGTGGCCGTCAAGAGAAGGAAATATTTCTTTTTCAGCGCTTGGGCCAGCTGCCAGTTCTGGGTGCGGCTGCTTTTGAGGCGGTGGGCCTCGTCGATGATCACCATGTCCCAGTCCTGGGACAGGGCCTTTTCCCGGTAGGGGCTGCGCTTGGCCAGGTCCAGGGAGGCAATGACCACGCCGTCCTGGTCCCAATCCCACACGCGCCGGGCCAAGCGTGGGGTGAAGGCGAATTTCTCGCGCAGCTCCTGCTCCCATTGGTAGGTGAGCGTCGCTGGCGTCAACACCAGAGCCCTGTGTACCAGGCCGCGCAGCACGGCCTCTTTCAAAATGAGCCCTGCCTCGATGGTTTTTCCCAGGCCCACCTCGTCGGCGAGGATGGCCCGTCCGCCCATCTCCTGCAGCACGCGCCGGGCTGTCTCCAACTGATGCGGGTAGGGGATGACCCCCACCTGGCGCCAACGCTGGCGCAGGAACTCCACAGCCAGCAACCGGTCAAAGGGAACCTGGGCGGAAAGATACTCCGCCTGCAGCCCCAGGAGAAACCAGTCCTTGCTGTCGAACTCCCGGCGGCGGCGCAACGCCAGGAGGTCCCGGCGCGCCTGCCGGGGGATTTCCAGATCATAGGGCAGGCTGCCTGCGCTGGGGGCGGCGGGCACAGGGGCTGCCAGGCCCAACCTGCGCCAGACAGCCTCTATGCGCTGTTGAAGGAAGGCCGGCTGCACTGGCTCGAAGTCCCGGGGATTGGCGCTGGGCGCGAAAGGGGGCGGAGGCGGAGCTACAGAGCGCAAGATGGGTTCGGTGATGATGATCTCTAGCAACCTGACATCCCTTTCCGGCCTGGTCTGCTCCCGGCCGGAACCCGGCCGGAGGACGGGGCATCCCGGCGTGGCGTAGGCGTTGCGACTGTGCTTATATTTTGGCCTGCGGCGGCTGCAGTATGTGGCAGCGACGGGGCCGGTATGGTACAATGTGGGGCTGATATGCCGGGACAACGGACGGAACGGCAAAACGGGGCGGAGGGTGGCAGACATTGGCGGAGACAGGCAAATCCGTGGCAATGGGCGGGAGCAGCGAACGCCCCGCAGGGCAGGGTACCGGGGAGCCCTTGAGCCGCGGGGTGCGGCGCCGGGTAGCCCTGGCTTCCCTGGGCTGTGCCAAGACCCTGGTGGATTCGGAGAATCTTCTCGGCGCTTTACGGGAGCAGGGCTGGGAGATCACCACCGACGCGGCCGAGGCCGATGCGCTGGTGGTCAACACCTGTGCATTTGTGCGTCCGGCCGTGGAAGAGTCCTTGGAGACCATCCTGAAGCTGGCTGCCCACAAGCGCTCCGGCCGTTGCCGGGCCCTGGTGGTGGCAGGCTGCCTGGCTCAGCGTTACGGCGCAGAGCTGCTCCGCGAGATGCCGGAAGTGGATGCTGTGGTGGGTACCGGAGATCTGGCCCGCCTGCCGCAGATCTTGGAGGAGTGCCTGCGCGACAGCACCCAGGGCGGCGGTGCCGGCTTCCGGGCAGCGGCGGGGGCTGGCTGCCCGCAGCAGATTGCCGCTGTGGGACCTCCCGGCGGAAAGGTCTATGATGCCGGACCAGGCCGCCGGATCTTGACTGCGGCACCCTACTCGGCCTACCTGAAAATCGCCGAAGGGTGCGACCACCGCTGTGGGTTCTGCATCATTCCGGCATTGCGGGGCAGGCTGCACAGCCGCCCCCGGGGGGATGTGGAGGCGGAAGCCCGCTGGCTGGCAGAACAAGGAGCGCGGGAGCTGGTGATCATCGCGCAGGATCCTGCCAGCTACGGCGCAGACCTCTACGGGAAGCCGCAGATCGTGCCTTTGCTGCAGAGGCTGGCGCAACTTCCCGGCGTGGAATGGGTCCGTGTGCTTTATCTGTACCCAGGGCCGCAGGTGGACGGAATCGTAGATCTCATGGCCCGGGAGCCCCGGCTGGTGCCGTATCTGGATCTCCCTTTACAGCACTCCTTCGGGCCGTTGCTGGCTTCCATGCGCCGGCCCGGCGATGGGCGGCAGTATCTGCAGTGGCTGGAGCGCTGGCGGCAGCAGGTCCCGGATTTGGTGGTGCGCAGTACGTTCATTGTGGGGTTGCCCGGGGAGGACGAAGCCGCGTTTGCGGATCTTCTGGACTTCCTGCAGGAAGCCCGGCTGGACAAGGTGGGCGTGTTCCGTTATTCGGCAGAAGAAGGCAGCGACGCAGCGGCCCTGCAGCGGCAGGTGCCGGAGGCGGTGAAGGAAGAACGCTACCGGCGGGCCATGGCGCTGCAGGCACAGGTTGCGGCGCAGGTGCAGCAGCGTTGGGTGGGAACCGTCCAGCCGGTGTTGGTGGAGAAAGTCGAGGAGGGAAGGGCTTTGGGCCGCACCCGGGGCCAGGCTCCGGAGGTGGACGGCGTGACATCCGTGGTTTTCGAGCCCGGAGCTTTGGACGTGCAGCCCGGCCAGATCCTGCCGGTGCGGATCACCGCCGCAGGCTCCTATGACCTGGAAGGGAAAGCAGTCTTATAAAATCGTGCCAGAATGCGGACAATACCCGTCCAGACCGGTGTGTTATAATTCTGGCATCAGGTAGGCAAGATTGGAGACCCGCGTGTGGCCTGGCCCCGTCTGCGGATCGAAGTGGTCATCATCGCGTTCGTAGTGGTGTTGGCTGCGGCTTTTGGTGCCCGCTACCTCTGGGTGCGCCTGGAAATCACGCGGCCCATGGTGGAGAGTTTCCAGGCCATCGCCGGGGTGACGCACGTGCAGGCCATACAGGTCGGGCAAGGCAAGCAACTGCGGATCACTTTGGGCAATGTGGAGGATCTGGCCGCCACGTATCATCAGGTTTTGCAGGTGGCGGCACAATATGGATACAGACCATCCCAGATCCAATGGGTGGACAAGCGCGACGGCCGGTTGGAAAAGGTCTATTATCAAATGCAGTATGCCCTTTGGGAAGGGATCGCCACCGGGAAATTCACCCTCATGGCGTCCCGCCTGGAGGCCCAGGCCCGCCAGGCAAAGCTGGAGCGCTTCCGGCTCTACGTGGATGACTCCCACGTCTACCTCGGGCTATGGGACCAGGGCCATTACCTCTATGAAATCGTGCCCCGCGTTGCTGCCTCCGAAGCGCAAGGAGGAAGATGATTTTGGGACTGGAAATCGCCATCGGGGCTGCGGCGGCCCTGGCAGTGTTCGCCGCTGCCCTGGGATATGACCCCACTCCGGTTGTGGTGGGCCTCGCTGCCTTTGCGGGCCTGCGCCTGTTCCTGTCAGGGAAGGGCGCGCCGGGCCTGGGCCAGCGGTTCCAGGCGGTGAAGGTGGCCAGCGGCGGGGACGGCAACCGGGTGCAGTTCAGCGACATCGGCGGCCAGGAATCCGCCAAACGGGAGCTCCTCGAGGCTCTGGAGTTCATGCGGGACGTGGAGAAGGCCCGCAAGCTGGGCATCCGGCCCTTGCGGGGCATTCTTCTCACCGGGCCTCCGGGCACCGGCAAGACCCTGATGGCCAAGGCTGCCGCCAACTACACAGGGTCGGTTTTCGTGGCTGCCAGTGGCAGCGAATTCGTGGAGGTCTACGCCGGAGTCGGCGCCCAGCGGGTGCGGCAGCTGTTTCAACGTGCCCGTCAACTGGCCAAAGAACAGCACCGGAATTCCGCTGTGGTGTTCATCGATGAAATCGATATCCTGGGTGGAGCCCGGGGCCGCAACGCAAGCCATCAGGAGTACGACCAGACCCTGAACCAGCTGCTGGTGGAGATGGACGGCCTCAGCCGCCAGGACAGTGTACAAGACAGCGTACGGGTGCTGGTGGTGGGCGCCACCAACCGCCTGGACATCCTGGACCCCGCCCTGTTGCGGCCGGGGCGTTTTGACCGCATCGTGCGGGTGGATCTGCCGGATCGGGACGGGAGGCTGCATATTCTGCGTATCCATACGCGCAACAAGCCCTTGGCGCCTGATGTGGATCTGGCCCAGGTGGCCGCGGAGACCTTTGGGTTTTCTGGGGCCCATCTGGAGAGCGTGGCCAACGAGGCGGCCATTTTGGCCATGCGGCAGGGACAGGATCAAATCCACGCGGAGCACTTCCGAGAGGCAGTGGAGAAGGTCATGATGGGCGAACGCCTGGACCGCCACCCCACCGCCGGAGAAAAGGAGCGGGTGGCTCTGCATGAATCGGGCCATGCCTTGGTCACGGAATGGCTGCGTCCTGGCGCCGTGGCCAGCCTCACCATCGCTGCGCGGGGGCAGGCTTTAGGGTATGTCCGGCAGGTGCCCGAAGACGATGCCTACTTGTATACCCGCGAGGAGCTCGATCGGCAGATTGCCATCTGCCTGGCCGGCGCCGTGGCGGAGGAAGTGCATTTCGGCTGCCGCAGCACCGGGGCCAGCGGAGATTACGAGCAGGCCATCGATCTGGCCAAAAAAATCGTCCATGCCGGGCTGTCGGATCTGGGTGTCGTCAGCAAGGACAGCCTGCCTGCGGATAAGCTGGATCAGGCCATTCACGCCATCCTGGCGGCCCAGGAGAAGCGGGTGCGGGAATTTCTGCTCTCGCACCGGGCGGCGCTCAGCGCCCTGGCTGAAGAGGTGCTGCAGAGGGAGCGGTTGGATGGCCAGGAAGTGCGGGCTTTCCTGAAGGAGGACCCCCGCATGGCGGCACGTTGCGCGGAGCAAACGCCGGCAAGCCCGGCGCAAGTTTCGGCGTGGGACAAGGTCCGCAGGGGAAGCTCGGAATCCGGTGCGGCCCTGGAGGGTCTGGGATGCCTGGGCGGACAAGCC